>JAAYMG010000111.1 GCA_012521525.1 Clostridiales bacterium
CTAAATTATTGCCTGTATAAACCACAGTATGGCCGCCTGTTGGGCAACCGAACCAATCATCTAAGCAAACGGCCTTCTGTCCGCGTCTAAAAAACCGTTTCTATGATACCTGACAAAGTCGGGGATCAGGTGCTGTTCATTGATAGCTTCTATCAGATACCTGGGATTTAACGGCGCCGGGTTTGCCTTTAGCAAAACCGATACCGAAACTCCGTCATCCGATATTTCGAACCCTACCCGGTCAATGCTGTCTGCCAGGTTGACTTGGACCAAACCCTTCTTGCTTTTTTTCATCACAGGAATGTCGGGCCTGGAAAATAATGCCGAAAGATCATATATGGCTTCTGCCGGAGCAACGGAATCATAAAAAAGCGTCAGTGTGAAGTCGGCAAAGGCAATTTCATTCAGGTCCCTGTCCGGGTCAGCTTCACCAACTATGCGGAGACCTGAAGGGAGGAACTCATTCAGTTTGCGCGGCAAATCATAGTCACCATCACTCATCACGATACAGTCGAGCAGTTCCCGGCTTCCGGTAACTCCTACAGACAACGGATGAGCTATCGACAAATAAGGATGCGGATTGAAGCCCTCTGTATGACGAAGCTGAATCCCTGCCCTGTTGAAGCCCCGCGAAAACGTCCTCATGACGTCAAGATGGGACAAGTAAGATGCCACACCGTCTTTTGCGAACATCAATCGCATCTTACGCATCGCATACTCCCCCCTCAAGCATCTTGTTGGCGCCGCAGCCTGTACACCTGACCCGGCAGTCGGGGGTTATCTCCGATCTATATGCCTTGCTTCTCTCTCTCAGGAGGTGGTTCCTGGACACTCCGCAGCTGAGATGATCCCATGGAAGGACCTCATCAGTATCCCTTTCCCTTGCTGCATAGAAGTCCGGGTCCAGACCGGTTTTTCTGAAGGCGTCCATCCATTTTTCAAATGAAAAGTACTCTCCCCAGCCGTCAAACCTGCATCCCGACCTCCATGCCTCCTCCAGGGCATCCGCAAGCCTCCGGTCTCCTCGCGCGAATACCGCCTCGATGTAGCTCGTTCGCGGGTCATGCCACGAAAAATTGACCGCCCTGGGCATGTGTGCGCGAAGGAGCTCCTGCTTCCTCTCAAATTCTTCGATCGTATTCTGGGCTTCCCATTGGAACGGAGTATGGGGTTTCGGTACGAAGCAGGAAACAGAAACCGTTATCTTTACTCCACGTTTGCTCGTTGATGTCTCTTTTGCAAGCCTGTGCATCCTGTAGGCAAGCCTTGCGATCTCTATGACATCCTCATCGGTTTCCGTCGGAAGGCCTATCATGAAGTACAGCTTCAATGTATTGTAACCGCCTTCAAATGCGATCCTGCAGGTCTTTGCCAGGTCTTCTTCCCTCACGTTCTTGTTGATCGCATCGCGAAGGCGCTGTGACCCGGCTTCCGGCGCGAAGGTCAGGCCGCTTTTGCGGACCTTCTGGACCCTCTCCATAAGCTCAAAAGAGAAGTTGTCAGCCCTCAGTGAAGGCAGTGACAGATTTGTGTTGTTCGGTTCGCACCAATCCAGCAGCCCGTCGCAGAGTTCTTCAAGGTGGCGGTAATCGCTGGTGCTCAGTGAAGAAAGAGAGATCTCTTCATATCCGGACAATTTGCATGCATCTATCCCGGTCTTTATCAGAGCATCAGCGCTTTTTTCCCTGACAGGTCTGTAAATGTAACCGGCTTGACAGAACCTGCACCCCCTGATGCACCCTCTGAACACCTCAAGCATTACCCGGTCGTGAACTATCTCGGTTGACGGCACCACTGTTTTGACCGGGTAGTAAACCTTATCAAGGTCCCGGATGATCCTTTTTTCAACGATCTCGGGTGCGCCTTCCCTTGCTCTGACAGAACGGACCCTTCCGTCGGCATGGTAGTCAACCACGTAGAACTCGGGCACATACACGCCTTTAATCTGTGCAGCCCTCTTTAAAAACTCCTTCTTCGATACGCCTTCCCGTTTTGCCGCACGATAGCATTCCAGCACTTCGAGATTGACCTCTTCGCCTTCGCCCAGTACGAACAGATCGATGAAGGGCGCAAGAGGTTCGGCATTGAAAGCACAGGACCCGCCCGCCATAACGACAGGCTTGAGCTCCCTTCGGTCCTGCGACCTTACGGGCAACCCCGCCAAATCGAGCATATTCAATATGTTCGTATAACTCATCTCATATTGCAGTGTAAAGCAAATGAGATCGAACTCATCGATCGGGTCACCGCTTTCCAGCCCGAAAAGCTTCAAACCCGCAGAACGCATCTCATGTTCCATGTCGGGCCACGGAGCGAAAACCCTCTCACACCATACCCCGGGAACTTCGTTGTTGAGTCCGTATAATATTTTCATTCCAAGGTTCGACATTCCTATCTCATACACATCGGGGAAACAGAAAGCTATCCTCGTATCTATTTCTGACTTGTCAAAAACATAGACGCCATATTCTCCCCCGGTATACCGAGCGGGTTTTTCAACCTTGCTAAGTATCCTTTCAAGTTTCTTATCCATTCGAATCTCCGTTCTATATCCATAAATCATATCGATTTCTGATTTGCTGTTCAGCACAGACCATTCTACCTTATTTGCTTCAGTTTGACAATCCCCGGAACCTGGCACGTAAAATGTTAATTACATCTTTCTTTACATATACTTGCAATTGTGGTATTAATTAGTTAATTGTAGTATTTTCATGCACTTGTGCACTAAGTTTTTGATAAATCAAAACATTTATATTAAAAGACCAGCTAATTAAAGTCAAGAGCTTTTTTTGAAAAATAAAAGAATTTTTCAAAAAACACATGAGCTAAAAAAGGCATGACAACAAGACCACCCAGGTGAAGTAGACATAAAATAGCTGGTC
>JAAYMG010000112.1 GCA_012521525.1 Clostridiales bacterium
GGTCAGGTACAGGGATTTGACCTTTTCGGGCAGGATGTCGGCCATGACCCACCCCGTGAAGGCAAGGTATGATGCCCCCTGGTACCCCATGCACTCGATCCTGTCCATTCCGTTGAGGTGATCCAGGAAATCCTTCCCGTCGCTGCGATCATTGTCGTTCGGACGCCAAATGCCTTCAGATCCGCCGACCCCGCGGCAGTATTGATACACGAATCCGAATCCCCGCTTTGCGAGTTCTTCGGCGTTGATGCGTATCATTCTTTCCATATCCGGATAGCATGTCCGCTGGACTATTGTCGGAAAAGACTTCTTCCCGTCGGTCTTCGGAAAATAAAAAACCGTACGAAGCCTCACGCCGTCCCGGACGGGCAGCATCTCCTCGAAGCATTCGACCTCGTCATATTCAACAGGATACGGAGCTTCTTCATATTGCTTTCTTATAAACGCTATCATCTGCTCAAAAAGAGCGTTTTGGTTTTCCTGGTTTGCCACTTTTACATCTCCCGACAAACAAGACGTATATCGTTGTACTCATTATAGTGGATTGATTTTTATTTGTCAATTTATTTTCGGAAATAATAAGCGGATATTGTCGATATTTGCTGATCTTATCCCTGTCGTCATGATAAGGATGATTATATGGATCCTGCAATCGGTGTTCATACCCCATCAATACTGTTGTTTCACATGTTTGTTATTGTTATAACGTTTTTCGAATTCTGATATTGATATAACGATTGTTAAAAATACTTATTCTGAGGATCCAATGTTTCAATGACCTGATCTGCGACACCTTTGCTTCAGATTTTGATTTTTCGGCATTATGGTTTCGAATTTCGACAATGCGAAGCTTTATTTCAAATGCTGACATTTCGATAGCATTTGATCCGGATATTCTATTTTTCAATATCGAGATAACGTTTCGTATTTGTCTGTTTGATAATATCGCTTCAGATATTCGATACTGCGAAAATCCCGCGCTCAAGCAAAAAGAGCAGTTTCCGAATTTTCGCACGGAATACTGCTCTTATATTATTGCCTCATGTATTATTGTACATAATTAAATCAGCTAAAGATCTTTTCCTCAATAACTTAAGATCTTTCGTAATATTATCCGATATATGACAGAATTACCCGCCATCCTTTCCTAAATACCCGTCTGAAATATCTTCGGGCATGATGTTTTCCCTGGCTACGAAGGCATTGTAATCTATCAGGCGGCTGTTGTATCCGAGGTTGGTGATGTAAATATCCTCATATCCTTTGTCGTTCATCAGGTCCACTTCGCGAAATGGTATATCATCTTCTACGTTGAACATGCGAACGACAGGCCGCATCTTGTTTTCGTTGTTCCTTATCACGATAGCCGGACAGCCATTCGACAACTCCACCATAGTGCCGACCGGGTATGGGACGACTATCTTGAGGAAAGCGTCGATTATCTCAGGGTCAAAGTGGATCCCCCTGTACTTTACGAGATATTCGATCGCCTCATCGGGGAACCACGCTTTACGGTAAGGTCTGACCGAAGTAAGAGCGTCGTATACGTCCGCGACCGCCAAAATGCGCCCGTAAACCGGTATGTCGGTGCCGGAGAGCCCCCTCGGATATCCGGTCCCGTTGAATCGCTCGTGGTGGCTCAGGATGCCGTTGAGTACGAAGCTCGAGATCGAATGGCCGCTTTTGAGCCGTTCGACCGCCATTTCGGGGTGGAGCCTGATCGTTGCATATTCTTCATCGGTAAGCCTTCCAGGCTTGTTTATCAGATCGATCGAAATTTCTGTCTTGCCGATATCGTGAAGCAGCGCACCGGTCGCAAGGTCCATCAACAGAGATGTGCTGTATCCCAGCTTATGACCGATGGCTACGCTGAATATCGCAACTGACAGTGAATGCCGATATGTATAGTCGTCGTAATTCTGCAGATCCAGGAAGTCTATCAGGATCTCATCGCTTTCGAGTATCTGGAGCACCAGTTCCTTTGCGATTTCCGTGACAAGCGAAAGATTGTCCATCGATATCTTCCTTGTCACCGAAACCTCGTCGAAAACCTTCTTTATTCCGTTAAGGGCTTTCTTTTTCAGCATCTGCCCTATGATCTCACCGGGTTCGATGTCCTTTGTAAATTCGGTGTCGATATAGCAACCGCTCAGACTTCTCTCTTCGAGCCGGCGGATGATGCAGTTGGTCAGAACCGATCCCTTTGTCACCAATGGTAAAGGTGAGTTGTCATATGATGATACGATCGTTTTCGCTACAACCATTCCCGGTTTAAGTGAACTTGTCGGTATGAATATCATATATCTGTATCCTCACAACCCTATACTATTGCTTATAATATCTTAAAAGGCCAAAATAAGTCAAGTCATTATATCAATTTTGCTTCATATAAATCATTTTTGCATCAAATACTGACACGATTTAAAAATGCACAACTAAAATTATAACAAAATTTAAAACTTTTTGCATTTTTACGTTGCGTACAGGTTAAAACAACTATATAATATATCAACGGGAGTGTCTGTGATTGATTCAATTGCGGAATATCCACAAGCGTTACCAAATGGGTGAGAATGCGGTAGATGCCCTTCGCGGTGTCAGCCTTGATATCGCAAGGGGCGATTTTATGTCGATAGTAGGCGCGTCCGGTTCAGGAAAAACGACACTGATGAACATCATCGGCTGTTTGGACATCCCGACCAGCGGCCGTTACATCCTTGAGGACGAGGACGTGTCGAAATTCGGCAGGGATCGCCTGGCAGAGCTTCGAAACAAAAAGATCGGATTCATATTCCAGAATTTCAACCTGCTTGGCCGCCTGACTGCGCTGGAGAACGTAGAAATGCCTCTCATTTTCCGCGGGGAGGACAAGGCTGTCCGCCGGGAAAAGGCAGCGTTGGCCCTGAAGCGCGTCGGGCTTGAAAACCGAATGGACCATAAGCCGAATCAGCTTTCGGGAGGGCAGCAGCAGCGTGTCGCAATAGCGCGCGCCATCGTAGGGGAACCTTCCGTCCTGCTTGCGGACGAGCCCACCGGAAATTTGGATACAGCCTCCGGACAGGAAATCCTGCGGCTTCTTGCTTCGCTGAACGACTGCGGGACCACCATAGTCCTTATAACTCATGATCCGAATATAGCGGCCTTCAGTCACCGGAGCATCATGCTCTCCGACGGCCGTATTGTTTCAAGCCGGACTTATTGAGCGAAAAGGCAGCCTGAACGGATTCCGCGCCCATATATGAGAAACGACATTTTTGGGGAGGTATCGTATGACAAGAAGGGACAAGACAAACTACTACCTTGATATAGCGGAAACCGTTCTTGAGCGCAGCACATGCCTCAGGCTCAAATACGGCGCGATCATCGTCAAGAACGATGAAATCGTGTCCACCGGGTACAACGGTGCGCCGCGAGGCCGCGCCAATTGCAGCGATCTGGGCACTTGTGTCAGAGATAAACTGAATATACCATCCGGACATCGGTATGAACTGTGCAGATCGGTCCATGCCGAGGCTAATGCCATAATCTCCGCCTCACGTGAACAAACCATAGGATCAACGCTCTACCTTGCATGTCGGAGCGCCAAAACAGGCGAACTGGTATCGGGAACTACCAGTTGCGCCATGTGCAAGCGCCTGATAATCAACGCAGGTATCTCCCAGGTCATCGTACGGGAAACAAAGGACGACTATACCGTATACGACGTGGCCGACTGGATCCGCGACGACGACACAATATTTGAATTGTAAATATATCGCCATATGTCGTGGTCGGCGATTCAGGAAAATATACAGAAAGAAACGAAAGGGAGCTAGTCTTGAAAGAAAGTATTTTGTTCCGTTCGGCTGAGGAATTGCGCGAATGGTTCAGGAAAAATCACAAATCTGCGCCGGGCCTCTGGATCCGGTTGAAATATGAACCCGAAGAAAACGAACTGACACAGGAGGAAGCCCTTAGGATCGCCCTCTGCTTCGGATGGGTCGATGACAGGATCAAACGGATAGACGATACATTTTACCGCAAAAAGTTCATACCGCGCAGGGAAGGGAGCCCGTGGAGCGACGAACATAAAATGATCGTCCGCGACCTCGAAGAAAAAGGCCTTCTCGAAAAGGCGGGCCAGGAAGCGGTCGCCCAGGCCAAGCTTGACGGTTCCTGGAACAGCTCGTCCAACTCTCCTGCGACGGACGCCATGCTCGAACAGTTCACTGCGGTATTGAGGCCGCATGAGCCCGCGTTTACAAACTTCCTCAGGCTTCCGCCTGCTTCTCAGCGCACATATGCCATCAACTACTGCACGGCCAAACGTGAAGATACACGCGCCAGGAGACTTTCTGCGATCATTGAAAAACTGAGTACGGATGCCGTCCCCAGGAACGCATCGCAGAAGAAAAGGTAAAGTTTCCTTGTCCCGCGGCATTGGGCATGGAGACAGGCTATCTGACATAGGAGGTGGACATGGAGACAGTTTCTTTGTCCCGCAACATAAGACACGGACATTGAAACAGGTTCTTTGTCCCCATAACATAAGACATGGAACCAGATCCATTGTCCTGCGATATTGAACATAAGACGAAAAAAGGCTGTCTGCCCCGGATCTTCTCAAGGGCACACAGCCTTATTTGCTTGCTATTTTGTAAAGGTGAACGCCTATGCGGTTTGCGCGGCCCGAGGGAGTTCCCTTATGATGCCCATCGGTGTCTGCTGCCCGCTTTGTCCGAGCGGATTGTCCCTGAGGACCGCCTCATAATGCTTCCTGTCCAGTGACGGATCAGATGACCCCAATATGCGGCCGGCAAGGTCGTTTATGTCCACGATGAGGACCTTGACGCCCAGCCTTGCGGAGGTCTCGGCCGCCACTTTGTCCGGGTCCTGGGGGCCCAGAACGACGCACTCGTTATAAGGCGGCAAAGTATAGGGTGTCGGGCCGTCGATGGACTCGGCTTTATATCCTGCTATCTTGTAAAACCATCCGCGTTTCCCGAACAATTTGCCTATCGCGCTGATAAACGCTGCAAACAGTATACGCAGGACCCCGCACTCGCGAAGCGCCATTTCCATGGTCTCGGGCATCGACAACCCGATGCCGTACGGGGATCTGTAAACAAACCTCGACAGCAGGCGTGCAAGCCATGACGGCTTGATGTCCTTCAGCGGTATAGCCCGCTTTTGCGAACAGGCCACCGACTTCTCCGAGATGAAGAGTATGTCCCCTTCCCTAAGGTACTTCGCCGCATACTTCTCGGCGACATCGGGAATGTTGTCCTTATCGGTTATGACATGTGTCCTGATCGGGTATCTTCCGTAGAGTTTACCGTCAACCTCGATCGTTTCGCTCTTGCCTTCGTTTGGCTTCAACTCGTCGCTGCCGTCGTTGCGTACCGGCTCATCTCTGCCTTCGTTTCGTTTGAACTCGTCCATAGTAACGCCTCTTTCCGATCCTGATATGATTCAGCTTCAATGACGAAAAATACTTTTCGACGTCGGTTTAACGCAGTTCTTATCCCGCATTTATTCCACTTCGACAGCCGACGGTGACGAAACTATACATATATAACTTGTACCCGCATTGAATACAAGCTCGCTGCCGTCAGCTTTTGCATATTTAAAGGGCGACGTATATGAATCCTTTGACCACTTTATGTCTGTCATCTTCCCGTTGACGGCATATATGCCGTCTCCGCTGCCCACAAGGTCGATCTCCATTCGCCCGTAAGCATCCCCCTTGATCGGTGTGATTTTGGCATAAAGAACAAGTACGTTTTTTATATTGAGCTGCTCGTTGCAACCGGCATCCATATGCTTCTTGCCGTACTGCGAAACATAGTATCTTCCGCTCTCCTCGTCGTAACTGAAAACAGCCGTCTTGTACTGCGACATCTTTACCGATATTTCCTTTGCGCTGATGCCTTCCAGCTGCACTTCAGGCGCAAACTTTACCGGATATGTATATCCTTCTTTGTGCTCGGTCCTGAAACTCGCTTTGGCTATCGTTTTTTCTATCCTTTCGCCGTCCGTCATCAGGCTGTGCTCGAGTCCGTTATTTTTTCTCCTTTCCGCATCGCGGTAATAAAGGCTCCCTTCGTATCCCCCCCTGATGGCGTCCAGCGACGTCACTCCTCTGGTCTTTATATCTTCATAAGCCATTTCGCTTGCGCCCGCATGGAGGAGCAGAGCGTCATGGCCCTGCGCGATATCCAGATAATAACTGCGTGTCGAGCGGACGGATCCTATGATGCCGGCCAGTGAAGGGTTTTTCATTACTGCGACCAGACGCGTGATCCCTCCCTCTGCGACCGCCTCGTATATGATGTCCGCACTCATGAGGCCATACTGCGGAAGGGCTTGCTTTATGTTGTTTATCATGATCGCTACCGGCCTGCGGTTCAGGTACGCTTCATCCATGGGCAGCCCTGTCAGTGGATTGAGGATTTCGGGCTCCGGCTCAGGTGTCTCTGTCGGTGTCGGTGTTGGTGTCGGAGTGGGTGTTGGCGTCGGAGTCGGTGTTTCTGCAACGGCAGGCTCCGGTGACTGCGAAGCCTCGGGTTCGTCCTCCGAGCATGCCCCCAGGCCGAGCAACATTGTCCCCAATAACATTATAACCAGAAAAAGGGTGATCTTCTTCATTTTTTATACCTCCGCATGAGTACGACATAAACGTGGGGCCGCCCGCGTCTTCACAAGTTTAGCACAAAAAAAGACCGTATACAACATTATTTGCGTGCCGGAACTTCATATTATTTGTTATACCGTGTGGAAGTCGTTTGCAAATTGTGTTATTATTGATTCAAGACAAAACCCGGAAGGAAAGTGAACATGGAACTGCGAAGAAGCCTTTTGCGGGATGAACTTGAGATAAAAACCTACATCCTGTTCATACTCAAGCACTTCTACGAACCCGTTCCTGTTGAAGTGCTCAACGAGCTGTCTCTCGACAGGGTATCCAACTACTTCGAATTCATGGATGCGCTCCATGACCTGAAGAACAGCGGCA
>JAAYMG010000014.1 GCA_012521525.1 Clostridiales bacterium
CCGACAAGATCCTGGAAACCGGCGACCCGTCGGACTACCTGAAGTTCCTGTCCCTGGGCGGCAGCGACTATCCGCTGGAAGAACTCAAAGTCGCGGGTATCGATCTTACAAAGCCTGAGCCCGTAGCGAATGCGCTTAAAGTGTTCGATGAAAGCTTAAGCGAGCTTGAAGCGATTTTGCTGGGAGAATGATTTTTGGATGATATCAAGTCGGGGTTAGGGCTAAGCTCTATCCTCTAACCTCGGTCGGGTTTAGACAGACTGCAACCGGTCAAACAGCAGCCGTGTAGTGCGGCTTATTTGAACCGGTGCAACGAGCAGGAGCTCATATGAAAGAGGGAAGCACGCCGCTATGGTGGATGAAACCCCGATTATCGGCGGAAAAAATCCAAGTATCAAATAAGTTAGCAAATCAGGTATTTTGATTGGATTTAGAAGAGATACTTGATTTGAATAATAAAGAAGAGAGGTAAAAAAATGGGTAAATTAAGACTCGGATTTGTCGGCTGCGGCAACATTGCAAACACTAAGCATTTACCGAATCTGGCCAAGTTTCCGGACAGAGCGGAAGTCGTTGCTTTCTGCGATGTGATTGAACAGAAGGCGATCGACACAAAAAACAAGTTCGGAACACCTGATGCAAAGGTCTTCACGGATTACCGCGATTTGCTGAAGATGGACCTTGACGCAGTTTATGTGTGCACGCCGAACCGTTCGCACAGCGAGATCACGGTTGCCGCACTGAGAGCCGGATGCCATGTAATGTGCGAAAAGCCGATGGCGATAAACTCTGAGGAAGCGAAGGCAATGGTGGACGCAGCCAGGGAAACCGGGAAGCTCCTGACGATAGGCTACCAGAATCGCTTCAGGGAAGACACCCTTACGCTGAAACAGATGGCGGAAGACGGTTTCCTAGGGGAAGTCTACATGGCAAAGGCGCATGCCTTGAGAAGACGCGGCATACCCACCTGGGGAGTGTTCACAAACAAGTATGAGCAGGGCGGAGGACCGCTGATAGATATCGGCACGCATGCACTTGATATAACTCTTTGGATAATGAACAACTATAAGCCTGTTTCAGTACTGGGCTCCACATATAACGTTTTGGGTACGACTCTAAGAGGAGCCGAACAGGGAACATCCAGCCATTGGGATCCGGACACATATGAGGTTGAGGATTCGGCGTTCGGGTTCGTGAAGTTCGAAAACGGAGCGACAGTGTTCCTCGAGTCCTCATGGGCACTCAACACAGTCGAGCAGAAGCAGGCGATGACGACGGTATACGGCACGAAGGCCGGCGCTTCCATGGAGTTCCCGGTTGGCGAGGCATCCAGCACGAAGAAGAGACTCGTTGTCAACACCGTAGTAGGCGGCAAACAGGTAGTATTCGAACCGGATGTTCGTGAAACCGTTCCGGACTCACAGGACCTGATCTTCAACTATCCCGGTGCCGAAAAAGAGTGCAAAGTATGGCTCGATGCGCTTGAAGGCAAAGGCGAAGTAGTTGTAAAGCCTGAAGAGGCATTCGTAGTCACACAAATACTCGAAGCTATTTATAAGTCTGCTGAGACAGGAAAGGCCGTTTATCTGTAAGATTAGTCCCCCTGTTCCTGATCTGGATCGTAGCAGCGAGTGAAATCAGGATTGAAAATGTACTTTTAACGTATCATACACAAGAACGGACAAAGTTTATGGACGCGAGTCTTGATTCCTGATTTCAGCTTCATCGATATTTGATGGCATTAAAGGTTAAACCATAATTTGATGGTATAAAAAGTTATACCGTATAGGTACAACTGGAATAGGTACAACCAGAAAATTAGCGATACTTGAATACAGTATCGCTAATTTTTCTGGCTGGCATCAAAATCATGAATGCTTGATGTCTCAAGCCCGCATTCCGTGCAAGGATATGGCCTCTTTTACCGGATAGACTAAATCGGTTTTCGTTTCCCCATCATTCAAGATGCTCACATCTTTCAAACCGAGAGCTTTTGATTGCGAATAATATCTCCGGGACTGGCCTGCAGACAAGATTACACAGTCTTGTTGAAATTAAATACGAATTCCTGTATACTTGAAGAGTAAAATCAGTATTCAGGACCAACTGCTGACTGCCTGAGGAGGTCGTCCGATGTTGATCAACCAGATCTCTGTTTTCATTGAAAATCGTCCGGGCAGACTCTACGCCATAACCAAAACCCTGAGCGAAAACGATATCGACATCCGCGCCCTTTCGCTGGCGGACACGACCAATTTCGGTATCCTGCGCCTTATAGTAAATGACCCTGTCAAAGCGGACAAAGTACTGAGGGAAAACGGATTCACCGTTAGTACGACCAAGGTTTTGGCCGTGCAGGTCGAAGACAAGCCGGGAGGGCTGCACAGCATTCTGGAGAAGCTCTATGAGCAGTCGATAGGGGTAGAGTATGCGTATGCGTTCATAACGCGAAAGGCTGACGGCGCATTTGTCATACTGCGCGTGGAAGACAATGAAAAGGCAGCACGATATCTGAAATCCTGCGGTGTAAAAATAATCGAGGACGACGAAATATATTCCCTGTAACCGTTCAACCGCCTTGGAGGTAATGTGATGACCGAAATCAGCAAAGAAGTTCGGCTGATGGCAGATGAGGCTGAGCGCTCTCTTGCCGATATATTCAGAAAGATAGATAAAACGGCGGAACGAAACACCGAGAGAATACTGTCGGCGTTCCGCCGTCATTCTGTGTCGGAATCCATGTTTGCCGGCACTACCGGATACGGCTACAATGACCGTGGCCGCGACACCCTTGACCTGATTTACGCTGATGTTTTCGGATGCGAGGCAGGCCTTGTCCGCATAGGGTTTGTAAACGGAACACATGCAATAACCGCAGCCCTGTTTGCCTCTTTGAAACCTGGACAGGTGCTTTTGTCCGCGGTAGGTGCGCCTTATGACACCTTGCATGGTGTTATCGGAATAAACGGGGATCACTTCGGTTCGTTGAAAAGGTACGGGATAGGATACAGGCAGGTCGAAACGCTGGAAGACGGCAAGCCCGACATAGACGGTATTTTGAAGGCTGCCGCATCGCCTGATGTCGGAGCTGTCCTGATACAGCGTTCCCGCGGTTATTCAACCAGACCTTCGCTGTCGGTACGTGAAATAAAGGACATATGTAAGCAGATCCGCAAGGTCAGCAGCGCTGCTATAGTCGTGGACAACTGCTACGGCGAATTCGTGGAAGACGAAGAACCCGGCGGACCTGACGGCGGCGATTTGCTGTGCGGTTCTCTTATAAAAAATCCCGGCGGGGGACTCGCCGTGTCGGGCGGATACGTTGTCGGCCGGGCGGATTTGGTTGAACGTGCCGCGTTCAGGCTTACCGTTCCCGGGATCGGAGGGGAGTGCGGGAGCACGTTCGGACAAAACAGGCTTATGTACCAGGGATTGTTTATGGCACCCCATGTTGTTGCCAACAGCTTGAAAACGGCCGTGTTTTGCGCTAAAATGACAGAGATGGCGGGTTTCAGGACCTCTCCGGGATGGGACGAGGAGAGGCACGACATAATCCAGATGATAGAATTCGGGGATCCTGAGGCGGTAAAAGCCTTCTGCGAAGGCATCCAGGCAGCCTCGCCCGTCGACTCGTTCGTGAAACCTGAGCCGTGGCCGATGCCGGGATATGACTGTGATGTTATCATGGCGGCGGGTACGTTTATACAGGGCGCTTCAATAGAGCTGAGCTGCGATGCGCCGATGCGTCCGCCTTACACGGCATATCTGCAGGGCGGCCTCACATATGAATCCGGAAAGCTCGGGATCATGCTCGCTCTCAGCAGGATATCGGAGCGAAAAAACACCTGGTTTTGATTATGGTACTTTGCATATGATTATTTTAGGTATAGATCCTGGAATGGCTACCGTAGGTTACGGTATCGTAAACTACGACAGGAACGTTTTCAGAGTCATACAGTACGGGGTCATAAAGACCGAGGCGGGGCTGCCTGCAAGCACTCGCCTTCTTGAGATATCCAACGACATAGGTACACTCATTGAGACTTACAAACCTGACTGCGCGGCGGTGGAGGAGCTGTTTTTCAACAGCAACCACAAGACCGGTATCCAGGTCGCACAAAGCAGGGGAGTTATACTTTTGGAATGCTGCAGGCGCAATGTTCCGCTGTATGAATACACGCCTTTGCAAGTCAAGCAGGCTGTTGTCGGGTACGGAAGGGCGGAGAAAAAGCAGGTCATGGAGATGACGCGCCTTATCCTGAAGCTGGACAAGATCCCAAAACCCGACGATGCGGCTGACGCGCTGGCCATTGCGATCTGTCACGGGCATTCTTCAGGCGTCCAGGGCAAACACATCGATAACTCTACATAAGACGGGCAGGACAGGGGACGGACTATTATAAACAGTTGGAGGGCCGTAATGTTTTATTATATCGAAGGCGTCATCTCTCATAAGGAAAGCGGCCTTGCCGTTGTCGATGCGGGCGGCGTCGGGTACGCGTGCAATACATCGCTGAATACACTTTCTCAGCTTGAAAAGGGTGCTCGTGCGCGCCTGTATACTTATGTGCATATCCGAGAGGATGTCCTTGATATTTATGGTTTTATGACCCGTGAAGAACTTAACTGCTTCAAAATGCTGATCTCCATATCCGGAGTCGGTCCGAAAGCTGCAGTATCGATTTTGTCGACAGTGACCCCCAGCCAGCTGGCAATGGCTGTGATAACCGACGACGAAAAGGCGCTTACAAGGGCGCAGGGGATCGGGAAAAAGATAGCGCAGCGTATCATACTTGAACTGAAGGACAAGATGAAGAAGGAGCAGCTGCAGGCTGCTTCGACCGAAGGGTTCACCGGGGTCGATGTTTCTCTGCAGTCCAATGCCTCTGAGGCCACAGCGGCTCTTGGCGTATTGGGGTACAGCCAGCAGGAAGCCGCTTATGCTCTTAAGGGAATTGATACCGAGAGTATGCCTGTTGAAGAAGTCATCAGGCTTGCTCTCAAGAATTTGGCAGGTGGCAAGTTATGAGTATAGAGTTTCAGGACGGGTTGGAGGAGCGGATCGTTGCTTCCACGCTTACCGGAGGAGATGAAAATGAGGTCTCGCTAAGACCTCATACACTTGCCGAATACATCGGCCAGTCTAAAGCCAAGGAAAACCTGACGGTGTACATCGAGGCCGCGAAGATGCGCGGAGAATCGATGGACCACGTTCTGCTGTACGGGCCTCCCGGACTTGGCAAGACTACGCTTGCCGGAGTCATAGCAAACGAGATGGGCGCCAACATCCGCATCACATCCGGTCCGGCTATCGAGAAGGCGGGCGACCTGGCAGCCCTGTTGACAAACCTCAATCAAAACGATGTCCTGTTCATAGACGAGATACACCGGCTGAACAGGTCGGTCGAAGAGATCCTCTATCCCGCGATGGAGGACTATGCCCTTGACATCATAATCGGGAAAGGCCCCTCCGCACGTTCCATACGCCTCGACCTTCCGAAGTTCACCCTTGTAGGAGCCACAACAAGGGCCGGGCAGCTTTCAGCTCCGCTTCGGGACAGGTTCGGCGTCGTCCTGAGGCTGGAACTGTATACGCCGGAGGAATTGCTGAAGATAGTGTGCCGCAGTGCATCCATCCTGCAAATCGACATAGAAGAAGAAGGAGCATATGAAATAGCAAGGCGTTCACGAGGGACGCCCAGGATCGCCAACCGGTTGTTGAGGCGCGTTCGTGACTATGCGCAGGTCAAAGCCAACGGTGTTATAACGAAGGAAGTCGCGGACAGGGCGCTGACCATGCTGGAAGTCGACGATATCGGGCTCGACGCAACGGACAGGCGGATGCTGCGCAGCATCATAGACTTTTTTGACGGAGGACCGGTGGGGCTTGATACGCTGGCCGCAACGATCGGCGAGGAATCGATCACCCTTGAGGATGTATATGAGCCGTTTTTGCTGCAGCTGGGATTTTTGAACCGGACCCCGAGAGGACGCTGCGCCACAAAGCTGGCATATGACCATCTGAAGATACCGTATAATGGGGCTCAGAATCCTCAGCAGCAGTCACTGTTCGAGTTATGAATTTGAGTATAATATCGGATCATCATTTTGAGTATCCTTAAGTATAAGTTATTAAGTGTGACCCTCCTTACGCATGGAACGGTAAGTAAAATCTAATCATTATCGGGAGGATTTATGGGAAGACTGTTTGGAACAGACGGGATCCGCGGCGTTGCCAACGAAAATCTCAGCGTAGACCTTGCGCTGCGTGCGGGGCAGGCGGCTGCTGAAGTGCTTACCGAGGCGTCGAACCACAAGCCGTTGATTTTGATAGGAAAGGATACCCGTATATCATCGGATATGTTTGAGGCGGCGCTTACCGCGGGTATATGTTCGGTGGGCGGTGATGTGTTGTTGCTGGGGACCGTTCCCACTCCTGCGGTTGCGTATCTCACAAAGAAGCTGGGGGCCGATGCTGGCATAATGATTTCAGCATCCCACAACCCCTATGAACACAACGGTATAAAGATCTTCAATTCGGAAGGATTCAAGCTCTCCGACGAACTCGAGGACAGGATCGAGGAGCGTATTAAAAGCGGTGTCAAACTGAAGACGCACGATGGTATCGGCGCCGTTAAGAGAAGCGACACAGCCATACAACAGTACATTGACCATGTAGCCGGCTGCATACATAGCGATTTGAAAGGTCTTCGCATTTTGGTGGACTGCGCTAACGGTTCAGCTTCTGTTACAGCTAAAAGCATCTTCGAACGATTCAAGGCCGAAACGGAAATATTATTCGATTCACCCAACGGCATCAACATAAACAGCCGATGCGGTTCGACCCATCTTGAAAGCCTGGCCAAAATGGTAGTTGCAGGCGGATATGACGTTGGGATAGCGTTTGACGGAGATGCCGACCGCTGCCTGGTGGTAAACGAAAAGGGAGAAACTGTTGACGGCGACGCCATCATGGCGATCTGCGGGCTGCATATGAAGAAAGCCGGCAAATTGGCGAAAGATACTATCGTAGCCACTGTCATGTCGAACCTGGGCTTCCACATGTTCCTTGAAGAGAACGGAATGAAAGCAATAACCGCACCTGTCGGCGACCGCTACGTCCTTGAGGAGATGCAGAAGGGAGGATATGTCCTGGGCGGGGAACAGTCCGGTCACCTGATCTTCCTTGACGAGGAGACGACCGGGGACGGCCAGTTTACGGCCATGAAGTATTTGGAGATATTGGCCGAGTCGGGACTTAAGGCGTCCGAGCTCAACGCGGGGATAAAACAGTACCCGCAGGTGTTGAAGAATGTAAAGGTGCATCAGGATGTAAAGCATGTATTGGCTGAGAATGAGGCCGTTAAGGCGGCCATCGGTGAGGCTCAGGACATCCTGGGTAAAAACGGTCGCATCCTTGTACGTCCGTCAGGGACTGAGCCGCTGGTCCGCGTAATGGTCGAAGGATTCGATGACGCACAGGTAAACAAGGCGTGTGATTTGATAGTAGCGGCGATAGAGAACGTTAAGCAGTAATTCACATAAAGTTTCGATACTTTATTGATACGTGTAAATTATACAATTCGGCATGCGAAACAGGTAAAATGTTAGTCTTGCAAAGTTGAGCAAATATGCTATAATACTCTCTGTGACTGTTTTGGCAAAAACGGTCACGAATTTCGAGGCGTAGCTCAGTTTGGTAGAGTGCATGCTTTGGGAGCATGATGCCGCAGGTTCGAGTCCTGTCGCCTCGACCAAAAAAGTTGCAAATATTGATGCAGCAGAAAGCTCTTGAATAAGAGCTTTCTGTTTTTTTATATTAAGACAGTGCAAACAGTCTCTGTTCGGAATGGTTTATTTGCTTATGTGAAATAAAAGCAAGCAGGACATCGGAATGAGGACATAGCGCATTTAGTGGTCATCCCCGCACTCATGAATAATTAGGTAACAGTAAATAAATATCAAAGTGGGACAAGGGAAAAGTACCCTTGTCCCACAATCGTTATTTTGCCATCAACGATCGACTGAGGAGGCGCAGCGGTTAATGAAGCAAATCTGTGGCTTTTGACATGTAAACGACGAAACATTTTCTTCATATAATCTTTCGTTTAAATATACAGATGATCCATCTCGTGCTGCCATAGCTCTGAGCGGAAGGGACGGCGCTTACTAATTCCCATCCCTGCGCTCCCAAATCATTTAATTCCTTTTCGAAAGCATGCCTGTCAACCTTGCCTCCGAATGCCCCTTTTGCGTCAGTAAACAGTGTTTTGTATTCGAATTTTTCCATGTCGTCATTCCTCCATTATATAGATTTCTTAAATGAGAATTTCGTCGCATACATGTGCCGGTGCATTTTGAGACTTGGAACCTTAAATTTACTCCACTTTTGCCCTAAGCTCTTGACCGAAATCTTCTGCCCTAAGTTCTTGACCGCAAACTTCCCGGTCGCAGCCTTTCCTCTGATACGTAACACATAATCGCAGACGTCTATTTTTCAGAACCATTATCATAATAGCAATCAAACCTGTCATATATCTGAAAAGAACCTTAAATTAATTATAAATCCGATATGCGCTAAACGAAGTATACTTAGCTCAGGCTATTATCTCGACTTAGTGCACGCCTGGTTTTGCTGCATAGACAATGATCGTTTATACGTTTTCGGATTTTTCTTCTGAGAAACTGTATGTTACAAGACAAACTTTTTAGTATGGGAAGAATAAAAAACTTTTCCGGAGTATCAATTCTCAATTCTCTTAGGCGAGTTGTAAAATTAAATGAAACACAAATAAAGAAATAAATAGGCCCACGAGAG
>JAAYMG010000113.1 GCA_012521525.1 Clostridiales bacterium
AAGTTCGATCATTTTGGGGTCTATCATGATAAGCCTGACCTCATCGGGTGTCGACTTGTAGAGCAGGCTTATTATTAGCGAGTTCATGCACACGGATTTGCCCGACCCGGTGGTGCCTGCGATCAAAAGGTGCGGAAGTCGGGAAATATCGCCTACGATGCACTCTCCGCCGATGTCCTTTCCCACGGCAAACGCGACGCCGCTACGGTTGGATATGAACTCCTTCGACTCGAGGACTTCACGGATGTGCACAATAGACACCGTCTTGTTCGGCACCTCTATCCCGACAACGGCAACCTTGTCCGGTATGGGTGCTATACGTACGCCCGGCGCTCCGAGCGAAAGTGCTATGTCATCGGCAAGCCCCGTCAGTTTGGTGAGCTTTATGCCCCTGTCCATTTCCAGTTCATAACGGGTTATGCTCGGGCCGCGGGTCACGTTTATAAGCCTGGCTTCTATACCGAAACTCTTGATGGTATCGCTCAGGCGGTTCGCATTGAGTTTCAGCTCCGCGGTCACGTCCCTGGTATTTACCGCTTTCCCTTCGGTCAAAAGCGAAAACGGAGGGTAATTGTATATCTCGGTAACAGGTGACTCCGCGTTCATCTCGATTTCCCTGGTCACCTGCCGCTTGATCTCTTCGTCCTCGGCGGTGTCGGTCTTCCGGTTTTCCCTTTGCGGCGAAGCGTTTTCCGCTGCTTCAGTTACCGCAGCGGCGGCAACATTGGCCGTTTGCATCGCGGGCTCGGCTGGTTGATACCGATCCGGCTGCTGTTCTATCGCTTTGGCGATCGGGTCGGTCACCGCGTCATATGTATCTGCCGCCGGTACAGGCTCTCCGGCATTTGCGCCTGCGGTCTCCCGCAGGACTTCATCCGGCGTCCTGATATGCGCAGGCTTCTTTCGGAACAGGCCCTTCTGGCTCTTCCTTCCCGGCGAAGGCTCGCCCGGGCCTTCCGGCTCGTCGTCGAGAGGTATATCTATCATCCTGGTATCGCGCACTCTTTGCCTTGCGGCATATGCCGGATTACGGTCAGGCTTTGACACTCTCGGCAGCACCGGCTGCGGAGGATCCTGAGGTTCATATTGCGGCCTCTCCCTGTAAAACAGGTATTCGATTATGGATACTATTGAAATATTGAATGCGAAAATCAGCAGGAACAAAACGCTGACGAACAGCAGGATTATCGCACATACCTTGCCGAATCCGAACCTCAGCGTTTCGGCAAGCAGGCCGCCAATCAGGCCGCCATTCTTCAGTGCCTGACCGTCCAGATAGAGGGTCTTCAACGTGGCAAAAGCGGCTTCATACCGTATGTCACACATGAACAGATGAAGGATCGCCGAGAATACGGGTGAAAGCGAGATGCAGCTCCATACACGCAGCCTGACGGGCAGACCACGGTGGAACAGAAGGATCAGGCTTGAGACCAGCAGCATGAAGGTCATCGAATAATAGCCAAAGCCCAGCAGTCCCTTGAGAAAGTCTATGAACAAGTCGATAAGGATACCTTCGACATTGAAAAACCCGATAAAGGAGATCACTGCCAGGATGAAGCAGATAAAGCTCCACACCTCGCGCCTTATGGGCCGCTTAGCCGTCCCGGATCTTGAAGAAGACGGAGCCGTTTTTTTCTTTGCAGGCGCCCTTTTGGTCGATGCCCGCTTTTTTGTCGGCAATGCAAACACCATCCTTTCAGGTCAGATCCCGATACCACCGATTTATACGGCAAGCACCGTGATTATCGTTACAAGCCCGGCTGCCCAGCAATACCAGGCGAAACTTCCGAATTTGCCCTTGGCCGTGAGGTAAGACAGGAGCTTTATGGCAAAAAAGCCGGACACACCCGCTACAACCATCCCTGTCAGATAAACAGGGATCATTGACGTGTCGACCCCGGCTTTCAATGCGTCCATGAATGTAAGCAGTGTTGCTGCGATCACGGTAGGTATTGACATCAAAAATGAGAAACGGACGGCAAACTTTCTGTCAAATCCTGCAAAAAGCCCGCCGGCTATCGTCGTTCCCGACCGTGAAATGCCCGGCGTCACTGCAAAAGCCTGGCAAATACCGACAAAAAGAGCATCCAGCCACGTAGCGCTTCGCTCCGTCTTTCTGCCCTTTGAGATCCTGTCGCTGAGATACAGAATCACTCCTGTCAAAAGCAAAGCCGCGCCTACGAGAATGGGGCGGGTGCGCATGCCTTCGATGTATCCTTTGACGGGAAGTATAAGGAAAAGCGGAAGAGTCGCTACAATGATCAGAAATATGAGGCGTCTTGCAGGATGTACGCTTCGCCGGCTTTCCCCGCGGTAGTTATGTACCGGATCCTCCTCAGGGGCCGCGGATATGTTCCGCCGCCTCGATCCGAACAACTCGCGGATAAGCGAAAAGAACTCGCGTACCATCTCCGCAATTTCCTTCCTATATACGATCAATACTGCTGCAAGCGTTCCAAGGTGTACGAGCACGTCAAAGAAAAGGTTGCTCTCTTCCGCGCTCTCCAGCCCGAACAGGTTTGAAAACAATACAAGGTGTCCGGAACTCGATATCGGCAGAAATTCCGCCAGCCCCTGGATAAGTCCGAGTATGACAGCATGGAAAATATTCAAATCCGTTTCCCCCAAATCAACTAATAAGCTTCGATTTCCCGAAGCCACTCGGCGGCCGTCGCATCGCTCGGCATGCGCCAGTCTCCCCTGGGTGACAGCGACACCGTTCCGACCTTCGGGCCGTCCGGCATGCATGAGCGCTTATACTGGCTGTTGAAAAACCGCTTATAGAATATCCTGAGCCACTTTATGATCTCATCGTCCGAATATATTCCTCGGAACGCTTCCCGGGCTATCCTGAATGTCTTTGAAGGCGGAAAGGCCCAGCGAATGGCATAATAGAGGAAAAAGTCATGCAGTTCATATGGGCCTATTATCGACTCGGTCTGCTGGGCTATTTCTCCGTCAACGGGCGGAAG
>JAAYMG010000114.1 GCA_012521525.1 Clostridiales bacterium
ATATAGGCGGGTCAACAGGTGATCCGGTCCGCGCGTTCTCGTCAGGCACCGTGGAGTTGACCGGATATAACTACACATATGGCAACTATCTTTTTTTGAGACATAAGGACGGCATAATTACCTTCTATGGACATCTGAGCAAGATCCTGGTCGAAAAGGGGCAACTGGTTCAGATGGGCGAAACGGTTGCAAAGGTAGGGACAACGGGACTGTCAACTGGCCCGCATCTGCACTTTGAGATCCATAACGGAGACACGATCCTGGATCCTCTACACTATATATCACCGGAGGGGTAAGTGAAAGCAAGTATCAGATTCGGCAGGACGGAAATAAGTGCCGGTTTCTTTCTGGTGCTGGCCGTCCTTATTTTTTTGGACACCCGGCGCCTTATAACGCTCATCATGCTTGCCGCCCTATTACATGAACTTGCCCATCTGACCGTCATCAGGGTGACGGGCGGACGTGTGGCAAAAATCGAGCTGACAGCCGTAGGCGCGGAAATCAGCATCGACTCATTTGCGGGAGTTCCGTTATTTCAACAACTGATGGTCTATCTGTCAGGACCTGCGGCCAATCTTCTTTTTGCATTCATATCATCAAAATTCGGAGGCATTTTTCCTTCACAGGAGTTATATGCTTTTGCCGGCGCAAATCTCGTTATCGGCATGTTCAATCTGCTTCCGGCAAAGATGCTGGATGGCGGAAATGCTTTGCGCGTCCTATGTATTGCCATGTTCGGACGTAAAACCGCAATCCCTGAAGTGCTGCATGCTATAACTCTTGCATTTTTACTTACCTTGTGCATACTATTGGCTATTAATTATGGTTTTAGTCTGAGCCTTTTTATAGCCATAGTGTGGATGGTTATAGGCTATTTCCGTGAACGACATGCAAGATTAAAGTGGTTTTAACAATGAACGGTTAATATCGATGTTAGATGCTTCATAATATACGAGATCAACCGTTATCTAAAAGCTCCACAGACAAGTACCGATATTCTCCATTTGCAAAACTGACAGTAAAGGCAACTCGATGCGCGGGCTGATTTGGGCTTTGTACTTCTTCATCAAGAGTAGCGGTGCAAGTAAAACGGATAATATCTCCATCTACTATAACTTGCTCATCAATATCTAAATCATAGTAAAAGGCCCCGGTAAAAGCCTTGATATCATAAGAGTCTCCGGATTTATCATATGTCACACCGTCCGGTAACTTGGAGCGATTTACAACAGTATAGAACTTTCCGAGGAGATAATCGTCAACAGTTTGTGCCGGCAGTTTAAGCATCCATGTTTTTTTGTCAAAGAACTTATGTAGCTCAGGACGGACGTCCCAGAAAAAGCTGTCTACGATATAATTTCCATCAACTGTGATGCATCCATCAAATTCCGAGCGGGATATAAGTCCTTCCGAAATCAGTCCGTCAGCGACTTCTGCAGGCAGAGCGAATTTACCTGATGCTGCATCATAATACTTTGATAAATCCGGTCTTTCCCATGGATTGATAGGATTTAGCCTATATACCCCGCCATACGTGAAAAAGCAAAGGGCTTCTCCATAATCGAGCAAATCTGCTTCGGACAAACATTTGCCGAAGTCAAAAACCATGAAATAGTTTTGTGCGATTTTTCGCAGCACAACTTCGTCAATATTTTGAATATTATCCTTTATTATTGGGGCGGGGAAGTCTGTTTTACTTGTAACTTGGGGTTTTATGCTGCCTGTTGCTATAGAATGGGATGGTGATATCAAATCATTCGTTATTTCGGCCTCATCAATATCCTGGGAATCCTGCATATCCTTCTTTTCCCCAACAGCAGCGAATAAAAATAATGCAAGGATCGCGGTGGTTATGAGTAAAATAACAGCTATCCATTGCTTCTTCATAGAACAATAAATACCACCTTGTACAATTAATATTGTATTAAATCAGTGACCAAAGCCACTGTTTGACCCATCAATTTTTATAGTTAACATAACATTTTAAGCTTCATACTTTTCCAAACATCAAGCACATCATCCGGCTTCAC
>JAAYMG010000115.1 GCA_012521525.1 Clostridiales bacterium
CCACCATCCTCTTTTCTTTCAGGGAATGTACCCACGGGGCGTAGAGCCTGACCGTTGCAGCTTCGATTATCATTCAAGACTTACCCTTTCGAAGATGTTATGCGGGAGCCGGGCAGATATCAAGTGAGAACCGGGAAGACATCATCTGTGAGCCAGGCATGGCCGGCCTGGCTTTTGGAGCCGGAACCCGGAAGGCGCCGAGCAGTCTTACCATTTGTTGACGACTTTCTCGGCAAAGCCGATAAAATCCTTTACAGATATCACAGTCCCGTCGTCAAGGACCGCATTTCCGGCAAACCTTCCGAATACCTGGTGCTGGTCGGATTTCAGGATAACGATGCTCGTGCATGAAGCCCTGTCAATTATCGGCTCAAACTCCATTTCAAATCGCCTGTCGTCGCTTGTGAAAGTCCATTTCTTCAAATAGTCTTCTTTTCCGTTTTCACCGAGCGGTATGTTGAAGCTGACGTTGCTCAGTTTATGGGCTTTTCCGTCATAAAAGAGCATATTTTCGGTTGCGGCGGATGTGTCGCCGAAACCGTAACCGATGTTGAATCCGAAGGGAACTCCGTCAACGACCCCCGAAGCGCTGCCCCAATACCAGGTGTTGCTGTATGTCCAAACTCCGCGCCCCCAGTCAAGGACAGCATAAGAATCCTCAGGACTGAAGATGTACTCATAGTCTCCCAATTTTACGGAACCTTCCGCCGTCATGCAGTTTATTTTCTGGTTGAAATAGAAATGCGCCTTTTTGTGAAACGGCGTGGCGATGACCATGCTTTCTTCAGGCTCATTATCAAGGGTTATATGTCCCGAAATGGGTTTGCCTTCATGGAAGTTGTCCATGCGGAAATCGAGCACACGTTTTCCGTCCTTATGACTGAAACTGATCCTGTAATTCTTGCCCTTAGTGCTGACATCGCCTGCCGATGAAGAAGGTGGAAGGTTTTTTTTGCCCATCGTCAGTATCTGTATGGGACTTACTGTTTTTTCCCAGCGTTCGTCGAAATTCAGGAATGATATCGAGTCCAGGCCCATATATGAGTTGTCGGCTATTGTCAGGGCCACTGCATAATGATCGTTTATTACCAGATAGTAGTCCCACTCCTTGATACGCAACTTGCCGGCTTTAATATCGCTTCTGTTATAGACGGGCAAAAGCTTTCTGGCATAACCCGCTTCTCTCAGGTTGCCGTTTTCGTCAAGCAGGGGAGCTGACCTGGTGATCTCATGTTGCTCCGGTAAGGTTTGAGAGACTGCATTCGGCATATTGATCCCCTTTCTATGATTTGTTAATGAATTGCCAGTTATGTATATGAAAATTATGAAGACCCGGCTGTTTTCTTTAATTATATCACGAAAAAATATCCATACAAGACAAAGGATAATATACGGGGGGCTGTTTTGGCCCGGGACAAGAGGAAGATCATTCTGCCCTATAGCTTGATGCCTCATTTGGGCATGAGAAAAGGGGAAGTGCCTTGGATTTTGCTACAGGGGCACAGATCTGTCCCTTGTCAAATCTATATGACGGGATCGGAATGAACAGCAACATTGTATGAAAAATGCGGGAACGGTTCTGCCGCCCCGGAACTAACATCAAGACACATACATGGCTTTTGACTTGTTTGATGCTAGATCCGGGACATTAGAACCGTTCCCGCGTCTGCTGCCCTATAGTCCTACACGGTTCCGTGTGAGCCAAGGACGCGGTAGCGCTTGTAGCGCTGTTCGGCAAGCTCTTCGCCTGACAGGGCGCAGAGCCTCCGCAGAGCCGATGACAGCTCATTGCGGATAATGTGGAATGTTATATTACGAGGGGATTCGCTTATAATTTTGTCAACGACACCGAACTTCAGCATGTCATCCGAGGTGAGCTTCAGGTCTTCGGCTGCCTTTTCGGCCATTTTCGGGTCCTTATACAGTATTGAAGCGCATCCCTCGGGGGAGATGACCGAATAGACGGCCTTCTCAAGCATCCAGACTTCGTTTGCGACCGCGAGAGCAAGCGCTCCTCCGCTGCCGCCTTCGCCGATCAGTATGCTTATGATCGGTGTTTTCAGGTCCATCATCTCCATGATGTTTTCGGATATGGCCTGACCCTGCCCGCGTTCTTCGGCTCCTATCCCGCAGTACGCGCCCGATGTGTCTACAAAGCATATTACGGGGCGGCGGAATTTTTCTGCCTGCTTCATAAGCCTCAGCGCTTTCCGGTAACCCTCGGGATGGGCGGAACCGAAGTTGCGATCGATGCGCGACCTGGTGTCCTGGCCCTTTTCGATACCTATGACGGTAACGGTCATGTTGCCGAACCGCGCAAGGCCGCCGACTATGGCCTTGTCGTCCGCAAAACGGCGGTCGCCGTGCAGTTCGATAAAATCGGTAAAGATATTGCTGATGAAGTCCAGGCTGGTGCAGCGCCCCTTGGCCCTTGCAGCATAAACATATTCAATAGCTTTCATATCTGTTCTGTCCCCCGGAAATGATTCTGCAGAACATGATCAGGAATGCATCATAAGCAGTTTCCCGATCACATTTCTCAGTTCGTCCCGCCTTACTATGGCATCTATAAACCCTTTCTGCAAAAGGAACTCGGCTTTTTGAAAACCCGAGGGCAGCTTCTGGCTGGTGGTCTGGGCGATGACGCGCGGTCCGGCAAAGCATATGAGCGCATCGGGCTCGGACAGTATGATGTCTCCGGCCATGGCGAAGGATGCGGTCACGCCGCCTGTGGTCGGATTTGTAAGAACGGCGATGTATAGGAGCCTTGACTTGCCGTGCCTTGAAACCGCGCCGTTCGTCTTTGCCATCTGCATCAGTGACAGGATGCCTTCCTGCATGCGTGCTCCGCCGGATACCGTGAACCCGACTACGGGCAATTTCTGTTCAGTCGCCGTTTCAAACAGCCGGGTTATTTTTTCGCCCACTACCGTGCCCATGCTGCCCATCATGAACTTTCCTTCCATGACAAATATGGCGCAGCGTACACCCGCGATCGTACATATACCTGTAATTACCGCCTCATTTTCCGATGAAGCAAGCTTCGCGCTCTGAAGCTTCATTTCATAGCCGGGAAAGCCGATCACATTTATGGATTGCATCTCGCTGTCAAGCTCAGTAAAGCTGTCCTTGTCGACTGTCAGGTGGATACGCATGCGTGCGTTGATGTAAAAATGGTATCCGCAATGCGAGCATATATTTGCGTTGTCCGCCAGCTCGTCGGTAAGGATCGCCTTTTTGCAGGACGGGCAGTAAGTGAACATTTCATCCGGGATCGACGGAGTCCGCTTATTTCCGTTCCTGAGTATCAGTTCAAGTTCGTTTCGCGGTTTTCTGAATTGAAACATGTTCAGCTCCGTTTCTCATTATCTCTAGATGTGGGTAGTGCTCATTTCGCATCAGGTCTTTTTGCATAATACACTGCCGATTTCATGTCATCATTAAATACAGGGACTGCTCAATTGCCTTTGGCGGCAAGCCGTCCGTTTAAGAACTCGGTCAGGAATCCGGTGCTGTAGCTTCCGTCCACAAATGCCGGACTATCGAGAAGCTCCATATGGAAATCGATATTTGAGTCCACTCCCTCTATTATCAGTTCACTGAGAGAAGCCTGCATTTTTCGTATCGCCTCCTCGCGGTCAGCAGCATGGACTATCAGCTTGCCTATCATGGAGTCGTAGTAGGGAGGGATGGAATAGCCCTGATAGACCGCACTGTCAAATCTGACCCACGGACCGCTCGGGATATGCAGCGCCGTGATGGTGCCGCATCCCGGGCGGAAATTTCGATATGGGTCTTCGGCATTGATCCTGCATTCTATTGCATGGCCCGAAAGCCTGATGTCATCCTGTCTGAACGGCAACCGGACGTCAGCAGCGATCCTCAACTGCCATTTAACGATGTCGATACCGGTCACCATTTCCGTTACGGGGTGCTCTACCTGCAGGCGCGTATTCATTTCCATGAAGTAAAAGTTCCCGTCCCTGTCGAGTATGAACTCGATCGTGCCGGCATTCCTGTACCCGATTGCCGCCGCGGCTTTCAGCGATACGTCAATAAGCCTTTGCCTTATTTCTCCGTTTACGGATGGGGAAGGACTTTCCTCGATCAGCTTCTGGCTCCTTCGCTGCATGGAGCATTCCCGCTCGCCGAGGCATACCGCGTTCCCATAGTTGTCGCATAGCAGCTGCACTTCTATGTGTTTTGCCGGTTCTATATACTTTTCAAGATATATCCCGCCGTCACCGAAAGCGGCTTTGGCTTCGATGGATGCGGCCCGGAATGCCTTCTCCAGCTCGTTTTCGTTTTTTACAAGGCGTATCCCGCGCCCGCCGCCGCCCGAGCGGGATTTGCACAGCAGGGGATACCCGATGCGTTCAGCCTCCCTTTTGGCTTCCGCGGCGTTTTCAACCACATCGCAGCCCGGTACCACGGGGACTCCCGCAGCCTTCATCACCCGCTTCGCTTTTTCCTTGTCTCCCATGTTCCGGATCGCTTCCGCGGGAGGGCCGATAAAAGTGAAATTGCACTTTTCACAGAGCTCCGCGAATCTGGCATTCTCGGACAGCAGACCGTAACCGGGATGTATCGCATCGGCTCCCGTATAAAATGCGGCGGACAGTATCGAGTCCATGTTGAGATAAC
>JAAYMG010000116.1 GCA_012521525.1 Clostridiales bacterium
GGCGGAGACGGAGAGGATCGAAAAGTACATCATTAATCCGGTGGACTCCAGGAAGGCTTCCATGTCAAAGCCCGATACACTGGCAATGGTATTGGAAATACCGTCACAGGTTGAAACTGTAACAGGATTCATAAACTTTGATGCGGAAGAGCTGGCCTCGGTAAAGCAGCGATATGGCCTTGCGATGGATCTCGATGACCTGTCCTTTTTGCAGAAATACTTCGTCTCGGAGAAAAGAGACCCGACATTGACAGAGCTGCGCGTCGTAGACACATATTGGTCCGACCATTGCCGTCATACGACATTTTCCACCCATATTATCGATACCGTAATAGAAGACGAAAGAGTCTCCGGTGCATTCGAAGAGTATCTCAGGGCGCGTCAGGAAGTTTACGGGGATGAAGCGGAAAAAAGGCCGGTAACGCTGATGGACATTGCCACAATGGGCATGAAGCTGCTAAAAAAGCGCGGATTGCTGTCAGCCCTTGACGAGTCCGATGAGATCAACGCATGCAGCGTTAAAGTTACCGCCAATGTTGGCGGAAAACCTGAGCAGTGGCTGCTGATGTTCAAAAACGAGACGCACAACCATCCGACCGAAATTGAGCCGTTTGGCGGAGCGGCAACCTGCCTGGGCGGCGCGATACGGGACCCTCTCTCAGGCAGGGCATATGTTTATCATGCCATGAGGGTGACGGGTTCGGGCGACCCGACGGTCCCCATATCCGAGACACCGGAAGGAAAGCTCCCCCAAAGGCAGATCACCACTTCCGCGGCGCACGGGTATTCATCCTACGGTAACCAGATCGGTCTTGCCACGGGTCTTGTGACCGAAATATACCACCCGGGATATGTTGCAAAAAGGATGGAAATAGGTGCGGTAGTAGGAGCCGTACCGGCAAGCCATGTATTTCGGTCCCGTCCGGAGCCCGGAGACCTGATCATCCTGCTGGGGGGACGTACGGGCCGCGACGGGTGCGGCGGGGCTACGGGGTCTTCAAAGGTGCATACCCTTACTTCTATCGAGGAATGTGCCGCTGAGGTCCAAAAGGGGAATCCGCCCGAGGAGCGTAAGATCCAGCGGCTGTTCCGTAATCCCGAGGTCACTCGACTGATAAAGAAGTGCAACGATTTCGGAGCGGGCGGAGTTTCGGTCGCGATCGGGGAGCTTGCTGACGGGCTCTGGATCGACCTGGACAAGGTGCCGAAGAAATATGAGGGGCTGGACGGAACAGAGCTTGCCATATCCGAGTCGCAGGAAAGGATGGCGGTCCTTGTTGCCCCTGATGATGCCGAGAGATTCATATATGAGGCTGCAAAGGAAAACCTGGAAGCTACAGTGGTTGCCCGCGTTACTGAAGAACGAAGGCTGCGGATGGCCTGGAACGGACAGGTTATTGCAGATATAGACAGGGACTTCCTGGATACGAACGGTGTGGTCAAGCGTTCAAGCGTGCGCGTACCACCGAAAGCAAAAACGCAAAAGCAGGAGTTGGATGTCTGTTACAGTAAGCCAAATACCATATCAGATAACATCAAAAAGGAAAAGGAAACAGTAAAACCAACTGCTGACGAAGACATAGGGGATAATACATCGGATGCACTTGGGGCAGTTGCATGCAAAACAGCAGGATCCGGCATCAAAGGAAATGCTCTTGCCGACGGGAATGCGAGCATGGCAGGGAATTCAAATGCTTTAGCCGTAGAGGAGCGTTTGCTTGAACTTGTTTCCGACCTGAATGTCGCGTCACAGCGCGGGCTTGTAGAACGTTTCGACTCCACGGTAGGTGCCGCGTCGGTCCTTCTTCCGTTCGGCGGGAAGACTCAAAGGACTCCAGCCCAGGTAATGGCGGCGCTGTTTCCCGCTGATAATGGCGAATGCTCTACATGCTCAGTAATGTCTTTTGGCTTTGACCCCTATCTTTCGGAACTGGATCCCTTCGAAGGAGCGGCAACGGCAGTAGTGCAGTCTCTGGCAAAGCTTGTCGCTGCCGGTTGTGATCATAAAAATGCTTATTTGAGCTTCCAGGAGTATTTTGAGCGACTGGGCACCGACCCGAAGAGGTGGGGAAAGCCTTTTTCCGCTTTGCTCGGCGCTTTTGCGGCGCAGGTGGGACTGAACGTTGCTTCGATCGGAGGAAAGGACTCCATGTCCGGGTCGTTTATGGATATGGATGTGCCGCCAACGCTGGTTTCGTTCGCAATAGCCTCAGAAGATGCCTCGACCGTTATTTCGCCGGAATTCAAAGCAGCAGGCAACCCCGTCTATGTTTATGGAGCGTCTTCAGCCTTTGATTTCGACGGTTTGAAGTCCTCATGGGACGAGGTGCGGGGTCTGATAAAGTCCGGAAAAGTGATCTCGGCCTGGGCGTGCGGGCGAAAGGGCCTTGCGGAAGGCATCGTGAAGATGTCCTTTGGAAACCGCATTGGGTTTAAGGCGCTTGGACATTTAGAGGCGGATCTTTTCTTTGAAGAAGCTTACACGTCGATCATCGTTGAAGCAACGGAACCTCTTGATGGCGGTGTCCATATAGGATATACGACTTCCGAACCCGCCATAGAATTTGCCGCTGAAAAAGTCCCGCTGGACAAGCTTCTCAGCGCCTGGGAAGCACCCCTTGATAAGGTGTTTCCGGTACGGGCTGCAAACGATGGAAAGGCAGAGTTCGTCTCATGCCATACCCGCAGCCCGCTGGTACGGAATGAAAAAATCGGGCGGCCGCTTGCGCTGATCCCGGTATTTCCGGGTACAAACTGCGAGTATGACACGGCAAGGGCTGTCGAGGCAGCCGGAGGAAGGGCGGAGATAGTCGTTATCCGCAATCTTACTCCGCAGGTACTGGAACAGTCGGTCGAATACTTTGCCCGCCGGATATCGGACGCGCAGATGATCATCATTCCCGGAGGGTTCTCGGGCGGCGATGAGCCCGACGGTTCAGCAAAGTTCATCGTATCCTTCTTCAGGAACCCTGCAATAACCGAGGCGACACATAACCTGTTGTATAAGAACGACGGTCTCATGCTTGGGATATGCAACGGTTTTCAGGCACTGGTGAAGCTCGGTCTGCTGCCGTTCGGTGAGATAAGGGCGATGGATGAGGACTGCCCGACCCTCACTTTCAACACGATAGGACGGCACCAATCAAAGTACGTTCTTACCCGCGTATCTTCTGTCAAATCGCCATGGCTGTCGCTGTGCTCGGTAGGAGATGTGCACGCCATAGCGGTCTCCCATGGTGAGGGAAGGTTTGTGGCGCCCGACAGCGTCCTGCAGTCGCTCAGGGAAAACGGACAAATAGCGTTTCAATATGCCGACCCCTCGGGAAATCCTTCGATGAACATCGAATACAATCCCAACGGATCTCTTTGTGCCATCGAGGGCATCATCAGTCCTGAC
>JAAYMG010000117.1 GCA_012521525.1 Clostridiales bacterium
AGAAAAGCGTGGAAAAAGAAGCAGCCGTTATGACCCATTTGATCTTTTCAATGATTATGGCGTTTCTGTATGGAACGGTAACCTTTGTGTTATATGTGTAAAAATAAGCTGTCAGTTTTTCCTTCCAGCCGCCCAAATCGTTTAGTGGAACAGGCAGAAGCTTTGGATCGATCTCAAGATCGAAGGAAACAGCCTTAAACCAAACGAAGAATGCAAAGAGGGAAGCAAGTGCGATCATCAGGTGCAGCGCAACAACCAACATGTGTTTGCGGACATACTCTGTCAAGTAATATCTGTCCTTCAGATCTGCCCTGAAACTCGCCGATTTGGACTTTAGATACTTGTATGCGAACCTTACATAAGCGACAAAAGCTAACACCCATACCAAAAGCAGCGAAAACCGGCCAACCATGGATATCATCCGTGCGCGCATTGCCAGATTGTCGATGCCTGATGTGTAGTATAACGGTCCAAGCAGCTGGGCGCGTGAATCAAGCAGTGAAGGGCTTTTCGAGCCGAACAGGATCCCACCCGCCGACAACTGGATGGGTCCGTATCCATAGGGAAGATATACAGCATACCTGTCCACACCCGTCCATGCGTCCCACAGTCCGCCGGATCCTTTACACACACCGATGATCGAGTATTCCTTGCCGTTTATGTAAATCGATAGCCCGACGCATTCAATCCTGGAAAACAGTGCGACAGCTATGTTTTCATCTATGACCGCAAAGGCCTTTTCTTCCGTTATATCCGAGTTCCACAGGAACCTTCCGTGGACCATTTTTATATTCGAAAACTGCCCGAACTGCCCGTCGCAACCATATACTGTGACACCGGCCAGACTTCTTGTCCTCTCGGATACATATGAATTTCCGTATCGGTAAAACACCGAGATTTCATCTCCAAAATCGTCCTTGAATGAATGATACTCTTGCAACGTGAGTGGTCTTCGAAGACTGACCAGTAATGTATCGACATCGAGAAGGACATGGATCGCTTTCAAAACGGTAAAAACGGAGAGGGTCAAAAGCAAAGAAAGAATGACACAGGAGCCTATATGTCTTGTCTTTTCACTTTTCATGTCGAGGAACAATCAATAACACTCCTCCCTCAGCTGCCGACAAGATCGACTATGGCCCCGTCATAGATTTCCCGATCCCATCCGACAACGACAAGGTCGTCAAATGCAAGGCCGGACGTTATCTCAACGTTTTTTGAGTCATACCAGTCTCTTTCGACCTCACGCAGTTGCAGGTAATATTCAATACCGAACAGGCCTCTTCTGCTCTTAACGACATAAACATCGTCATCAGTTATGAAAGCCGTAGCAGGGATAGCTTTCTTGGTGGTGTGGCTTTTAAGGATCACTTCGGCGCTATATTCGGATGCGTTTGCCACAAAAGATTTTTGGTCGGGTATATGTACCACCGCTTTTCCGCCCCGCGTGGTACCGACCACGCCTTCCATTTTGAACTCCTGCTGATTGAACACGGCAGTCACGGCACAAGGCATTTCTCTCGAAACCCTGTATATATCGCCGCCTGTAAAGACCAGGACCTGTTCGGATCCCTCCTGTGCATAATCCATTAAAACACCGCCTGAAAATGGAATCCCGTCCTCAATATATACCGAACACACCACGCCTTCGCCCATGGACTGGATTTCAGGCCTGACAAGCAGTTTCTCGAGGACGTCCAGCCTGCTTTTCGCCTCGTCAAGTGCCTGGGCGAGCTGGTTTTCAGTCCTGCCGTTGAGGATGCCGGTCGTGAGCAGATGATCCAGTTCTTTCTGCGCGCTGTCCAAGCCGGTCACTTCGATCTTCATGATCGTATCTCCCTGCCCGACAGTTGAATTTTCTCTATGCAAAATCGATTTCAGGTATCCCGACACTTCGGAGTATAATGTGTGCACTTCACCGTACTTCAATGTTGAGCTGTTCATAGGTGTATATTCACCTATAGTGGCGGTGGCTTGCAAGCCTTCCTGCACCGTGCCGGGATTTTTTATCCGTATGGTCACCAGCCGCGCGTATGTGCCTTCAACAACAGACGTATTGCCTACATCGATGACATCGCCATCCAAAACAGACATCATGGATGGAATGCTGACTTTAGCTTTCATTCCCGGCGTGATCTGATAAGCGTCAGAAAAGTATAATGACAGGATTAGTGATGAGGTGTCTGCAATACTGCAGAGCTTTGACCCTGCCGACACCCTGTCGCCTTCCTTGTATGCCATATCCGCAATTATGCCGTTTCTGTGTGCTTTAACCGTGTAAATGGAATCAACGACGCTGTCCGGGATCTGTGAGCGCAGAGTGTCGATTTTTGCTTCGAAAGCACGCCTGAACTCCAGAAGCGCTATTTCCGCACTCTCCACGGCCTTGCGGAGCGGGATTATCTGTTCTTCGATGCTTTCGATATCGAATCTGGCAAGGACGCTTCCCTCTGATATGATGTCGCCCTTTGTGACGAGTACTTCCTCGATTTCCAGAGGGACCGGCAAATCAAACTCCATTTTATATATGTTTTTGTAAGTTGCAGTACCTGAAGTGAGAGTGGCCGTGCTTAAGAATGTGGCAGCATATGGACTTGTTGTTGTGACTTTTGGCAAAGAAAAGTAATATACCGATTTGGAAATGAAGGTGCAGATCACGAGGAATATAACAAGCGCAACACCTATTGTGAGAACCTTCTTTTTCTTCCTGCTCATATGCAATACCTCAATGGAAATAGATGTGCTTCAGTGTTTATTTTTAACCATCGGAAGGGATGGAGAGCAGAGCCTATCGTAACAAACCCGAAGTTGATTAAGGTGTACGGCCGAAAGACTGCAAATGACTGCGATGATTGCTAAGGACTATAAGGTCTATAAGGACTATAAAGACTATAAAGACTACTAAGGACTACTATGAACGACTAGGAATGACGAAGGATAACTAAGGATAACTAAGGACTACTTTGAACTACAAAAGCCCTGAACATGGACTTTGACATTTTATTTGAGAGTTGCAAAGGTGATGCCCTCAACCAGTTCGTCTTCGAAAAAGAGGAACATCATCAGGGGAGGGAATAGTGCAAGGACACCGCAGGCAAAGCCAAGAGAGAGGTTGTCTGCAATCACCGACGCCAGGTACAGGGAAAGGGGATATTGGTAACGTTCGCTCAAAAGAACAAGGGGCATCTCTACCATGTTCCATGCGTCAATAAATCCGAGTATTACGAGCGATCCGATCCCTGCCTTGTTCATGGGGACTGCTATCATAAAAAGCTGTTTGAGCTCTGATGCACCGTCAAGGCTCGCCGCCTCCAGTTGCTCATTCGGTATCGTGTCAAAGCTCTGCTTCATCAGGAAAACGCCGAAAGCGGAGAAAAAGGAGGGGACGATCACTGCGGAATATTTCCCTATCATCTTCATCTTTTCAAGGACGATGAAGTTGGAAACCAAAGTCACCTGATACGGCATCATCATCATTACGATGACGATATAGAAGATGACATGGCTGTAACGGAATCTGAGTTTTGAGAAAGCGTATCCGCCGAGGCATGATATGACGACCTGTCCTGCCACGATCGTGAAGGACAGCAGCATGGAATTCCAAAACTTGACCAGGTAGTCCGGTCTGGCGACCAGCATTTGAAAATAGGCATCCAGGGACAGGCGGTCGGGGACGAGGTGGAAACCGGTAAACCCGCCGCTCTTTTTATACTCGGAATAATATCGCAGTATTTCTTTATGGCCCATAAATGAGTTTGCGATCGTGTATATAACAGGTCCGAGTACCAGTATTGAGATCAATACAAGGATGATCACGGCAGGGATACCCGGTCCCTTGCGTCTTATCTTTCGTCCGGAGGTCCTATTCTCGTTTTTGATCCGCATCAAATAACCTCACTGTCGGATATGTCTACTCTGAAAAGTAGATCTCGAAGTACTGCCTGGCTTCTTTTGCGCATTGCTCGAATGTCTTTTCACCGTCATAATACGGCTGCATTATGTCTTCAAGGATGGTGTATGAATTTCTGAACATCGGGTTGCTGGGTTGAAATCCGGGACGTGACAACCACTCGATATACTTTTCCTTTGTGTTGTAATTGGTTTGAGGCAAATTATCTGCCAGCTGCTCTTCAAATCCTTTCAGGACAGGACTGTGCCGCCTGTTTGCGACAATTGATTGCACCTTGTCTCCCAGCATGATACTTATGAAGTTGTATGCGTTTTCTTTGTTCTGAGAGTTATTAAGCATGAAGGCATATAATGATTGTCCCCATATAAGGTTATTGCCTGAGGTCCTCATAGGTATGATGATGACATCTTCTCCTGCTTCCATAAATGCTTTTGCCTCATTCTGATTGTGCAGCGTCTGAACCGCAAATAACACTTTATATGTCTGCATCACACTGACCAGGTTGTAATCGGTGTTCATCGTAGCCTGAAGCATTTTTACTCCGTTGACGATCACTTCCTCGAAATTGAACTGCTGCGGAATGGGATTTTCACGTTCTATCCTTGCAATCAAAGAGTTGATATCGGTGATCCTTCTGATATACGGGTCATCGTCGGGAGACGGGTTGTCCGGATCGACCAAATTCAGTTTCTTGTTCTCAAAATCTATTTCCGAGGAAACCTCGCTCCAGTCGTAAATAAATTCCCCGTTAAGGGTCGAGTATCTTGAGCCATTCTCTTTCATTACACGGCATAGCTCATCCAGGAAAGTGTCGACGTCCGAGAGTGCGTCTATGGAGAACCCGTTACGCTCAAGGTTTTCACGGGTTGTCAGGAAAAATACACGATCCCAGTAGATTGGCATTCCATACTGTTTTCCGTTGTAACTGTAAGATTTGATCACGTTCTCGTGATAGTTTCTCATATCAAAGTTTTCATCTTTTTCAAGGAACGGTGTCAGGTCGGCGATCATCCCGTTTGAAACCATCTTATATAAATCAAGATTGAGATAATATGAGTCGATTATGATGTCGGGACCCTTTCCGGCCATAATGTCCGTCTGTATCTTTTTTGAGATCATCTCTGTCGACATTGATGTGTCTCCGCCAGTGGGATCGTATACTTCAACCTTGATATCCGGATACTGTTGCTTATACAGTTTTATCGCTTCATCGACAATAACTTGCTCTATATACTGACTCCATCCCGGATAATAATAAATCTTTAGGGAATCGTTCACCTGGTTTACTTCTTTGACATCGGGAGTGTCTTTATTATCAGATCCATTACAACTAAACAGGCATGTTGCCAGCAAAACTGCGGCAATCAAAACACACAGCAGTGTTTTGCCACGCTTATATGTTTTATTGGAAAAAATCACTGCAAACCTCTGCTTGAGTGTGATTTTCTCATTTGCCAGGCAGTTAACGGTTGCCAAACGGGGAGCGGATGTGCGTTTGACTTCAGACAAAAGCATTTCGCTGTACTTTACCCTATATTCCGCAGGTTTTCCCAAAACGATATCTTCATCGCATGCGAGCTCCAATATCCGGCCTGCATAGCTCTTTAGCAGCCATACAAACGGGTTGTACCAATGTATAGCGGCAGCACATAGGAAGAGGAGCTTTTTTAAGGGGTCCTTTCTTTTCAGGTGGGAGATCTCATGAGCAAGAATATATTGTAGTGTTGACTCACTGTAATCTTCATCGGGAAGCAGTATCACGGGCCGAAAGACCCCTGCTGTCATCGGCGTTTTGATTGCTCTGCAGCGATATATGTAAATGTCTTTATGATGTCCTGCATCACTTTTGACTCTTGAGAGAACGGAATCATCGAGCTCATTAGTAATTAGGCATGCACTTTTAATGGTTCGCTTCTTCCAGATCAAAAAGAGCAGGCACTGATATGTAAGTATGGCAAATATACCTGACAGCCAGATATACTTAAGATTGGGTATTATGTTTGACCTCAACAAACTTTTTGCTGAAGCGGCATTATGATATGTAACATCATATTTGATTGGCCTGACCGGTAAGATCTGATGCTGTTCAGTTTCCTGTTGCCTGTTCTTCGAGTTTTCTGGTGTTATTGCATTTGATATATCGGTATCATACAATAACGGTGTTTTGTCAACATACCTGACAGTTACACTATAGTCGACGTTATCATTCAGGGATACATACTTGTTGAGCGGGACTTCAAACGACACAGGAACAGCAAGCATGAGCATAAATATGATGATCAGCTTTTCCAGCCACCTGGCGCCGTACCGCCTGAGAAAACGGTCATAGAAGGCAATGTATAGCAAAATGATCATTAATGATATGATACCGTTGAGTGCGTAACTGATAAAAATGTCTTTCATTTGAGTCACCGCCCATATAGTTGATTTACTTCATTTCGTACTGCAGCTTGCTGTTAACACGATAAAGACACAGGACAAGGAGAGCCAGAACGATGAATATCAGAAAAGCCGCGACAGAAAGACGCGAGTAGTTCAAGCCGGCGAAGTTGTTGTTGATGAAATGCTGAAGCATATAAATACTTTTGTGCGGTATTTCTCCTCCCAGGATAAAAGCCTCCCTGAAGCTCTTGAAGACGTTTACTATCGATATCACCGTGACGAAAAACAGGGTCGGCCTAAGCATGGGGAGGGTCACATAGAGAAGAGTCTGACGCCTGTTTGCTCCTTCCAGTGCCGCCAGTTCAATGAGCTCGCCAGGTATCGCTTTTAAGCCGGCCAATATGAGCACCATGTTATATCCTATGTTCTTCCAGATAAACAGAATTATGAGAAGGACAAAAGCCCAGTCGGAACCCAGCCATTGCTGCACCGGTATTCCTACAGTTGTCAGAAATGAGTTTACGATACCTCCGTCTGCGAAGAAAACCTGGATGAACATCGCGATCGATGCGACCGGGACTATCATCGGCGATAACAGTATCGTGCGAAATATCTGCGAGCCGTAGAACCTTCGATACAGCAGAAGTGATATGAACAGGGAAGAGACCATTGCAAGCGGCACGCCGATCAGGATAAAGCGTATAGTGTTCCAGGCCGCCAGCCGGAAAGCGCTGCTTGCAAACACGTCCAGATAGTTTTTGAAGCCGGCATAGGCGAATCTTCCCGTGGTAAATGTATAGCTGATGCTTATTATGAAAGGGATGATATAGAAGATGAAAAATCCCAAAAGGAAAGGCGAGGCCATGATCAAGCCTATTCTTGCTGTCCTTCTGATGGAGCATCGCCTACTTTCCGTTTTTCGCTTTAGTTGGGGATCCTGCTGCTAAGGGTCGCTGCCCTCGAAAATGTGACAAAATGGACCCTGCGTGTATGAATCAAAAAAGTTATTCTGAGTTTTCTTTTGATGTTTCAATCTTTAATGAGTTGATATACTCCTCGAGCTCCTGCAAGTCTTCCTCGGTCAGCTTCTTTGCGCTGTGCAGAGCAGCAATGAAGTTTACGGGGTTGCCGCGGAACAATTGCCCCAGAAGAGTACTGCTTTCGTTTACCAAATATGTTTGCTCATCTACTATTGCCTGGTGCAAAAATGCTTTGCCGTCTTTTATGCGCTTTATAAATCCCTTGCGCTCAAGACGAGTCAGAAGAGTGAGTACTGTGTTAGTACTCCAGTTTTTTTCTGACTGGAGAGCCTGCTCGATTTCCATTCTGCTGACAGGTCTTTTGAATTTCCAGATGACCTGCATCACGGCAAGCTCGGAGTCCGGCAGCTTTACGATATCTTTGCTGATAGCGCATCACCTACAATTGTAGTATTTGCTCTCATATTAGCAGATATATAATTAAATGTCAATGATTGGTTAGTATGATCATGCTATAGTCACATTGCGTATCATTCTAAACTGGCGCGCTGCATTATTATAAAGCATACTTATAGACGATCATATAAACCTATCTCGCCACAATTAGACATTTATAGGTGTTGTAAATAATGGTATAATATGTATATAATAACCAGGTAAACTTTTATATAACATGCAACATTATTTACCAGTTTGTGTAAATATCAATAAAAGTCCAATAAACCGACATCCATATATTTTTCGAAATATCAAAGCTGATTGGTGTGACCATGCAATCATTATATTGAAAGGGCTTGAGGTGGCTATAATGAAACGTGGCACAGTAAGGTCCAGTGTAGGAGCAATAGTGTTTCTGGTTGTGTTAAGCGGTGTAATATTACTCAGTACAGCGTTTGGTAGTTCGTTTACCAAGGTCGGTGCGTATAGCCAGATCGATGCATTAGCTGAAGGTGAGGCCATACCGGATGCTGATACACCGGTGGACCAGCCCGATACCGAAACTTCGCTTGATGAAGAAAATGATATGACTGATGAGGATGGTATTGAAGTGCCGGACGATGGATCGGACGAGGATCCGGAGATGGGTACAGGAGAAGAAGAGGAGCAGGGCGGTGAAGGTACCGAAACTGACCTCAATGAGCCTATATCAGAGCCGGATGAGCCGATAGTCGATCCGGATGATGAGCAAACGTATGAACTCACAGAGGATCCCGATAGGGAAGACGCTGACGGTTCGGATGGATCGCCAGAACCGGTTGATATACCCGGGCCAAGGCAGTATCCTCCCGAAAATGACGGTGACTTTTACTTTGCGTATTTTAATGTTCGGACCGAAAACAATGTGAAAACGCAGATAAAAGGTTTGATATTGAGATTTATAGGTTTCATCGATTCTATCGATCCTTCTCTGCTGACGGATGTCGTGTTGACAAGAGACGGGGTCCCGGTAGATACCGGTTTGTACATGACCGGACATAAGATGCAATACCTGTGGCAATACAGAGAAATCACAGATTTCTACTTTGATTTCCGGGATAAGATCATTGAGCCTGGTATTTATGGTTTGACAGGCAGGTATAACGGAGAATGGTTCAAGGTATACAACAAAATCATAGAAGAGCCTGTAAACGATACACCGGCAGATGCGTCCGATTTGGTAAATGCAGGCTGGTGCTACTATACCGGGATAGATGGAAAACCGATAAGCGTCAGTGAGCTGGTTTTCAGATTTGACGGGAAGCAAAATAAGTTTTACCAGGATGATCTGACCGAGCTGGTCATAACAAGGAACGGTGTAGAGATCCCGTTTTCGTTCATGGATCATGTTTTCAGATATTATGAGTATAATGATTGGATCGGTTCGGGCGATACCAGCTTTAATCTTGTATTGAATGAGGCATTCACTGAACCCGGAACTTATGTCGCCAAAGGAGTATACAGGGGCATGCCTTTTACCTCCATGGAGATAACTATTCCGTAAGAAATATCGATACTGACATACCGGCATAATTCAACCCCATTCTCGGCAGCATACGCATACGTTAAGGGAATGGGGTTTTTATATGAGATATCAGACGGATCTTGATCATCAAAAATTCAGCAAATTAAGTGTACCGGCAGATTTCAGTAAGTTAGTGATGCGAGAATAAAGGTCAGGAGTGACAAGATGAACGAAGATATAATAAAGCGGGCAGGAGAAATAGTTGAGAAAAACACGGGGGCCGGTTCATACTGCGTATTGGCGCAGATGGACATGGACGATTATCCGACAGCATCTACGATCACAGCTTCAAAAGCTGACGGGATCAACTGGATAACTTTCTGCACCGGATTGGGCAGTACGAAAACCAACAGGATAGGAAAAAGCAACAGGGCCAGTGTTTGCTTCAGTGCTGATGAATATAACATCACATTGGTTGGCGATGTCGAAGTGCTGACCGATCCGGAAATAAAAAGTGAAATGTGGTATGACGGTCTTGCCAATCATTTCAGCGGTCCGGAAGATCCTGATTATTGCGTTCTGCGTTTCAAAACAAAACGGTATAACTTATTGGTGGACTGGAAGGAAGCCAGAGGAGAGTTATGAACTCTCATTGTTTCTGACAGTTTGATGATAGCCCATGCAAATTGGATCTCGCGAAACAGACGCTGTAAACGGCCGATACATATGGCTGATCGGGTAGCCAATCGCCTAAGTCACGGACGATAGACTACCCGATCATGCTTTGCACGTTCAAAATATGGGACTCTCGTGAGAGACTGGTCAGAAAATGTTCATGATATCATCTTTTTTGCTTACAATGAATTTCAGCATTTCCCGATTGGTTTTCGCAAGTTCTTTAAACTCGTCCCTGCTCTCGAAAAAGGCGACGCAGATCATCTGGATGGAGCATATCACATAAAATACCGCCTGCTTTTCTTCTGCAGTCAGCTTGCTTTCCGAGTCGTATCCTCGCAGGATCCCGCCAAGGATGTCGAGCCATTTATCATACACCTCCGGACTGCTTTCGCACAATATTCCGGTCGCGCAATAGCAGGGATCCCACAGGCGGACGTTGACTTCGCTCAGATCGAAATCTATGAATCCGGTCACTTCGCCGTCTGCAAACAGGATATTGCTGGGATTGGGGTCTCGGTGTATGAGCTGTTTCGGAAGACTGTCAAACAGATTCCCGAAGGTTTCGATGTAGTCAGTAAAGAATCCATCATCCAGTCCCATGTTCCACTGCAAGTTCTGCTGGCGTACGTTTGGCAGTGCCCACTCGGTTACATGTTTGTATAGATCGACCTCATCGGGCATGACTTCGCTCTGTATATCTTTCAGGGCTTCGTGGAGCCTGGCAATGCTTTTGCCATACTTCATGCCAAAGCCGACACGGCTGTCTCCAAACCTGTCTGACTTCGGGAGAGGATTTCCCTTCAGGCCATATGAGAGGATGAAAATCTCCTGGCCGTCAAGGTATTCCGCGCCTGTCCTTGCGGGCACGGGAAGTTGTGAGGTAAAACCTTGTCTTGAGAGCGCTTTTGCTACCTTAAGATTTTTAAGCAGCTTTTCGCGGTCGCCGGTTTTCAGGACATAGTCGGTGCCTACCTTCCATACGTTGCCCGATACTCTCGATCCGTCCATGATGTAGATGTCTTCGATCGGCAGGCCCCTTTCGATGTCCCAGTTCTCGAGGATCTTCTGCAAGTCTTTCCTGGAATACATAATGATCGCCACCTCCGGTTTGTTAGGCTTATGGTGCTTGTAAATAGAGAGATATTTTTTCGGAGAGCAGCCATACATCCTGACAAAAGCCTTATAAAACCCGGCATATGTATCGAATCCATACTCAAGGACCACATCGATGGCCTTACGCCCGTCGGCTATCTCGCCAAGAGCATGATCCAGGCGCCGCTTAAGGATATAACTTGAAACCGACATTCCAATTACGGACGAAAACAGGCGATGATAGTGGAAGGTAGAGTAATGCGACATCATAGCAAGTTCTTCGGCTTTAATATCGGCCTTGAGGTTTTGTTCGATATAGTCAATACTGGATTTGATTATATCAGGTATCTGCATGGCTTATCTCCTCCGTACGGTGGCTTTAGTATACTACATGAAGATACCATAAACATTTCCTGCAGTGCTAAGATACTGCAGGTCAAAAACGCTTCCCATGACTCACATGCAGATTCAGGTATTTTCACTTTGGAGGGGCTTGCCCGCTTCCAACAGGACCTTGCTTCTCATCATGAAGAATGTCAGGATCACAAGACCTATGCCCGATACGATCAATATTGATTTTATCGAGATCATATCGGAAAGCGGCCCGAATATCACCATGCTGAGAGGCGTAACGCTGCCCGATATCATCCCCATAACGCTGAATACCCTTCCCCTGAAATCATCCTCGATTTTTTCCTGCAATATGACCGTTATGGGGGTATTGTACATGGGTATAAACAGGCCAAGGATTCCTATGACTGAGATGTAGATCCAGTAATCGGGGGCGACTCCCAAGGCTATCAAAAACAACGACAGGACCATATTTGCTACTATAATCGTGTGGTACCTGTTTTTGAAACCGCCCCAGGCTGTCATGACAAGTCCGCCCAGCATCATGCCGACCGAAAAGGTGATTTCCATGACTGTCAGGCGCCATACTTCATCGCCGAAGGCGCGGGGGACCTGCAGCGTTGGCAGGAAGATCGCCGGGGCAGTGAGAAAAGCGTCAATGGCGAGAAACAGGAAAAAGGCCTTCAAAAATCTGTGTTGTGATATATACATAAGCCCGCCGCGGAGGTCTGCAAAATAGGTCGTCTTTTGCTTCTCCATGGCCCTTGCGTGGGCAGGAACATGCAGGAAAAAAAGCAAAATAGCGATCGCAATAATGGCGGTGATCACATCTATGAAGAAAATACTCCCGATTGGCGAGACTGATAATAGAGCGCCGCTGACCACAGGGGAAAGGAGCATCATGACCGACATGATGGTCTGATTTGCCGCGTTCACTCTCGTCAGCTTTTCCGTAGGCACGATCTGAGGGAGGAAAGCGCTCACCGCAGGGGTTTGGATGCTGGTACCGAACGAGCGGACAGCAGAGACGACCAGAAGCATCCACACGGAACCGTATCCCATCATGAACAGGATCGCCATCACAAGCGTGGACAAGGCAATGAGAGCGTCCGATACGATCATCAGCATTTTTCTGTTGTATCTGTCTGCCCAGACGCCCGCAAACGGAGATAACAACAGGTTTGGGGCATATCCGCAGATTATCGAGAGAGTCATGATGAGACCAGACCGGGTTTCAAGGGCGATGTGCCAGGTGATCGCAAACTGCACGAGTGAAGAGCCTAATAGGGATATCGTTTGACTTGCAAGAAAAAGTACAGTGTTTCTTTTCCAATTACTGCTCATATTCCCTCCTAAGAAAGCTTTGAAAGCAAAGTCACGCTGGACAATTGTACCATGCAGCCGCTTTTATTACAAGTTTTTTGAAAAAATCTAATCCATTTCTAATAAAAAACAACAAAAAGCGTCTGATATTAAGGATATTGGCGGTAGCGGCGTTGTAATATATGTTATAATCTGAATATAAAACTCATTTTGACTTGTCCTATAAAAATACGTACCATAAATACAGCTTTGGGAGACACGATATGAAGTGTGATCATAATTGCCTCGACGATCATATAAGTTGTGTTCAACATGTACCCATCTTTGCAAATCTCACCCGCGATGAAATGCTGGAGATTTCTGAAATTGCGTCATCCCGCAGTTATAAAAAAGGCGAAATGATATACTGGGCGGGAGATAAGGGAGGAACTCTGTTCGTTCTGCATACCGGCAGGGTGAAGCTCTTTCGCCTGAACGAAAATGGGAAAGAGCAGGTCCTTCGTCTGGTAGAGCCCGGTGATTTTATCGGAGAGTTGTCACTCTTTTCATCATTGCCGCTCACGGACAACGCACAGGCTCTGGAGGACTCCACCATGTGCGTTCTCCAGGGCGAACGCCTGAAAGAGCTTATGGTAAAGTACCCTTCGATCGCCTTCAAGGTAATCGACGAACTGTCCAGAAGGCTGCAAAAAGCGGAAAACAGGATCGAAGCGATCAGCCTGGAATCTGCTGCAAAGAGGGTCGCTGACGCTTTGATCGAGTTTTCAGGAGGCAGACTTGAGTTTGAATTGCCGATGACCAAGGGGGACCTGTCTTCACATTTGGGAATAAGCCAGGAAACATTGAGCCGGCATCTTGCGGCATTGCAGGATGAGGGATTGATCGAGATGAAAGGTCATCGAAGGATTATCATTAAGGACATGACCGCTTTGGAGCAGGCAGGCCTTGATCGGCAGTAGATGATGTTACTTTGTACGGGTGCCGGATACTCAAATTTCTTAAATAGAGCGGCGCTATAGTCGAATAGACTCTACTTAGCGTAGGTTGTGCAGATGCTCAAGGAGTGCTATGCTTGAAGTGTTAAGGCGGTGATTTTTTGAATCAGTATGTAACAGGCTCGATGATAAGAAAATTCCGGGAAAAGAAAAACATGACCCAACAGAAACTGGCCGAAATGCTCAATGTAAGTGATAAGGCGGTTTCAAAATGGGAAACGGGGAAAGGGTACCCGGATATAACCCTCATTGAACCGCTCGCAAAGGCGCTCGGTCTTTCGGTCGTGGAGTTGTTGTCAGGAAATGATATCACTAACAGCAACCGCTCTTTTAATATGAGCAAAATAGTATTTTATGTGTGTCCCATTTGCGGCAACATAATTACAGCCGCAGGGGCCGGTGTTATATGTTGTTGCGGAATAACCCTGCCGCCACTTGAAGCAGAACCTGAAGACGGAATCCATGTGACGGATGTCACGATAGTTGAAGATGAGTACTATGTACTGATCTATCATGAAATGACAAGGGAGCACCATATTTCTTTCATCGCGGCAGTATCCGACTATGGTATGAACCTGGTCAAGCTCTACCCTGAAGGAAGCGCGGATGCCAGGTTCAAAGTCGACAGGGTGCGGAAAATATACTATTACTGTAATAAGCATGGCCTTTTTGAAAAGAAAATCAAGTAAATCATTCAATCTTGCCTGTAATTTAGAGCGATTTTCAATACAGATCAACATTCAAACCCCGACGTAGCCTGTATAGCTTCGGCTGCTTCGGGGATTATTTTTGTCATAAATCCGAGTGAACAGGTAGGAATTTGGGGTATTGCCAAGTATTTTGCGTAGAAAAAACTTGAAAAATACGATAAATTAGGATGGTAAAACAAAATTACTAATAGGGTGTTATATATATGAAAAAAGCAATTTCTGCCATACTGGCACTCATGTTAGCTTGGGCTATAGCCCTACCGGCCGGGGCACTCGACGAGAAGTTCAACATGTCTTACATATACTTCGGCAGCCCGTCTGATTATTCGAATCTCGTGGACAGGACTCAGGACTCCGTGAATGAAGTGGCGCCCGCATATTTCTCGCTTACCAAAAAGGGAGAACTGGTGCTCACTCCGGCGGTGAGTACCGAATTCGTCTCTAAGATGCATGAAAAAGGAATACTCGTGGTGCCTTACATAACCAATGATTGGGTACAGGAGACTGGTATTGCCGCAATGAATAATAAGCATAAACTCACTGATGACCTTGCTGCTGCCGTCAGGAAGTACGATCTTGACGGGATCAACGTGGACATCGAGAATCTTACGGAAAAGCAAAGGGATGATTATGTCGAGTTTGTCCGCCTGCTTAGGGAAAAGCTTCCGAAGGGAAAACGCATCGTGGTGGCGGTAGCGGCGAACCCCTGGGGAAGTACGACCGGTTGGGCCGGTTCGTATGATTACGCCGCACTTGCCAAATACTGCGACTATCTTATGATCATGGCCTATGATGAGAGTTATCAAGGCAGCAAGCCGGGACCTGTTGCGAGTATTTCTTTCGTGGAACGGTCGATCCAGTATGCCCTTAAGCATGTTTCCAGGGACAAGCTGGTTCTGGGCCTGCCGTTTTACTGACGCATCTGGTCGACAAGCGGCAGCGCGATGAACGGATATGGTATTAGCAACTCCACAGTTGAGTCCCTGATAGCAAATTATCGAGGTTATGTCACCTTTGACAATGCAAGCAAATCAGCCCGTGCCACCATAACGGTCAAGTCGGGCGATAAGAAGCCGGTAATTGGCGGGAAGGCCCTTCCCGCAGGAACATATGTCATCTGGTATTCAAACGAACAGGCTATAAAGGCAGCACTGGACCTAGTGAGGAAATACGATCTTATGGGTACCGGCAGCTGGAGCCTGGGCCAGGAAACCGCCCGGACCTGGGATTATTACAAGCTTTGGCTTAACGGCGCCACCTTCGCGGATGTCCAGTACAGCTGGGCAAAGAAAGAAATACTTGCTGCCTATATGAACGGGTGGATGACAGGCATTTCTGCTGATAAATTTTCACCCGGTACCTCACTTACCCGGGCTGAGGCCACTACAGTTATCGTGAGAATGACAGGCCTGCCGGCTGAAAAGGGATCCCTTTTTGATGATGCCATCGGTCATTGGGCAGAGGCTTATATCGACACAGCCAAGCGATACGGGCTGGTATCGGGAACCGGAGACAACAGTTTCGAGCCGGACAGACCGATCACCCGGGCTGAGATGGCCGTGCTGCTGAACAACATCCTGGGGTATAGCGCAGGCAGCAAGACATTCCGCGATGTTACAAAAGACAGGTATCCATGG
>JAAYMG010000118.1 GCA_012521525.1 Clostridiales bacterium
CAGGTTTGCCCTTGGAAAGTACTCGTATTCATTGCACTGGACAATGGGACATTTCGACAGCAGCGACTCCGAAATTTCGGGAAGCAGCCGAATGTTCAAAAGTACGATCCCGCTTACAAGCCCTTCCTCCACATATTTGACATATGCGTTGGACTCATTTTGATGGGTAATAGCAATGATCGTATCATAGTCAAATTGCCTGGCCGCATCGCATATCCCGTCGATTATTTTTGCCACGGGACTTGTTGTAAGGACCATGATCGTCTTTTTGTTTTTGCCTGATTTCTGTGTATGGCGGCCCCTCGGCTTGGGTGTGTAGTTGAGGGAATTTACCGCATCCCATACCTGCTGTTTTTTTTCGTCGCTGATCATGTTGCGCCCGTTTAGTACGCGCGAAACCGTTGATATCGAAACTCCTGCCTTTTTTGCAACGTCCCTGATCGTCGCCAAGTCATCACATCCTATTTAAGTAGCGGTAAGAATGATAGCATCATAGAAATTCGCCCGAATATTTGATAAAAACCCGCAACAGGCCCAAATTCGCCATTTAAAGACATTCCAAATAGTATCATAACGCATTTGATTCGTCAACGATTTTAGCAAAGTGCCAGGATCAACATGAAATTGTGCCGGCGCCTGCGGCCTGGCGGCAGTGCGTTTCATTGCTTTTCACTTAATTATGATCCGGATCATTACTATAAGATACATAGATCGGTGCGTGAAAATCATACGATTTATATGAAACAACTTGAATATGTTCATGAAACAAGGCAAATGATCACAGGAAAATACTTGCCGAAGGATCGTTTTGCGGTCCGAATCGTCCAAATGCAAGGGAGAAATGAGTGTAATGTCAAGAACATCAAAAAATGACACCTGATTTTTGTTGTCAGGAGAGCAGGCAGGAGAGCAAGAAAAAAATATGAAAATAAATGAGACAATTAAAAGCTATTATGAAACACAGATATTATTTATCATGTACATATCCGGAACTGTATCCGGTGATCAGCCATAATCTTCAAATCTATCAAATGAGAGGGAGAAAGCAGTATGAAAAAATTCCTGACTATTTTTATGGTGCTTGTTTTGGCTGCAACGCTGTTGGCGGGCTGCAGCAAGGGAGATGTGACCGGAACTCCCGCGCCGTCAAGCACCCAGACTCCGAGTGCGGGGCAGAATAATGAAACTGACGAGCCGGTCGGGACTGACGAGCCTGATGGATCCGATGGATTGACTCTTCCCCTGGTAGATGTGAAAACTACCTTCACAGGCTGGGTAACTTCCACCGCAATCGCAACTCAGGTCCATACCGGCATCAATGACAATCCCACATTCCAGGAACTCGAAAACCGTACAAACATCCACATTGAGTGGTCCCACCCGGCACAGGGCGGAGAGACTGAAGCACTTAACCTGATGCTTACCAGCAACGACTTTACCGATTTCATAATGACCATGGCGCCGACAGATTTCACCGGCGGATTTGACAAGCTTATAGACGATCAGATCATCGTCAACCTGAAGGACTTGGTCGAGAAATTCAGCCCCAATTATCTGCAGGCCTTAAAGAGGGACGAAAGAGTTTACAAGCAAGTGCTGACAGATACCGGTGCACTGCCTGCATATCGCATGCTTTTGACAGACCCGCAATTATGCTATCTGGGATATTATGCACGTACCGATTTGCTGGAGCAGGTTGGTTATACGAAGGAACCGGTAACATATGACGATTGGCACGAGATGCTGCTTGCCCTTAAAGGAACGACTAATAAACAGCCGATGTACCTCTTTGAGTCAGTGTTGATCCCGGGATACGGAGTATCCTCCGATTTCATACAGATCGGCGGGAAGGTCGTCTATGGCCCGATGACTGAAGAGTATCGCCAATATCTTGAAATGGTATCGGCCTGGTATAAGGAAGGGCTGATCGACACCGACTTCATGACGAGGATACACTTCTACCTTGACTTCGGTGAATACCTTGCAGGCAACTTCGCACTTTACCCAATGGTAAGCGCTTTCTATGATGTGTTCACTAATAACGGTTTGCAAATCAAGGCTCTTCCGTATGCCAAGGTAAACGCAGGAGATAAGAGATATATCAACAGCGGATCCGCGGAATCCACGCTGCAGGCATCGACGGGCGTTATCACGACCGACTGCAGTGATCCCACACTCCTGATGAAGTGGTTTGACTACCTGTATTCTGAAGACGGGTCGATGCTTGCAAGTTACGGCATTGAGAATCTGACATACACATTCGTTGACGGAAAACCGGTATACACGGATCTGATCATGAAGAACGAAGATAATCTGACACCAGGTGATGCAAAGACTGCATATACGTTCCCGATGCTTATGCCGTTCCTCGTTCAGACAGATCGTGAGTATGTGACACTTTCCGGAGATGCATTCCACGCTACGGAAATATGGGATACAGATTGGGATCGCGCAAACAGCCGCACACTGTATGGTGACCTTACAACAGAGGAAAGCATAGAGTATTCAGCGAAGTTCAACGATATCAACACTTATGTATCCGAGTTCAAGGCACAGGTCATTTCCGGTACTATTGAGCTCAACGACGCTACCTGGAATGATTATGTAAATCAGCTCAAGAACATGGGAATCGAGCGTTGCATGGAACTGAAGCAAAACGCTTATGACAGGTTCGTTAACCGCTGATTCTATTTAAGGACGGAATGTAATGAGCAAGTTTAACAACGAACGAGTTAAAGGATTTCTTCGGGCACAGGGGACAAAAATCGTAAACGGTGACGGTGAGGAGATAATCCTCACCGGATATGGATGCGGCAACTGGACCAATCCCGAGGGGTTCATGGTAGGAGCGCCAAAAGATATCGAGCTCAAGGGCGGGATCTTCTCACCCAAGTATATCCCACCCCGCAGGCTTGACCGCAGGCGTACATTTGACCAGACCATAAGGGAACTGTGCGGAACGGAATACGCGAAATACTTCTGGACACAGTGGCACCGCAACCATCTCGGCGAAGCTGATATAAAAGCCATGGCTGAGCTGGGACTGAATTCCGTGAGGTTGCCGTTGAACGCGGAAGCTTTCCTGTACGACGAGCCGGGTCTGCAGTGGAACGAAGACAGCTTTCAGATGCTGGACGACGTGATCGACTGGTGCGAAAAATACAGGATCTATGCGATCATCGATTTGCATGCGGCGCCCGGCGGACAGTCTGCCACGGCATGTGACGGAGGATACGACAATGCCCCGCACTTGTTCATGGATGACGAAAGCTGGGACAGGGCCCTTGCTCTCTGGGAAAAGATCGCGCAAAGGTATGCGGACAGGTGGATAGTCGGAGGTTACGATCTGCTCAATGAACCCCTGAGTCTCCCCAACCACCAGCAATATGTTCCGAAACTGGCCCAGTTCTACGATGAAGCGATAGCGGTCATCCGGAAGTATGACAAAAACCATATGTTCACCCTTGAGGGTCCGAAATTCTCAAGATCTAATGAAATCTTCAATCGCCAGTATGATCCGGGATATAACAACTGGTGCATCCATGTCCACATATACGGACATTCACCTGAGAAGAAAGAACTGTATTGGTACATACTGAAGGGTATGGAATTGAATGTGCCGGTATGGATCGGTGAAGGCGGGAGTTATCCGGCATCGAATGCTGTATTTTATGAAATTGCGGCAGATTACGGAATAGGGTTCAACCTCTGGTGCTGGAAAACCGCAATGGAAGTACCCGGTGTTACCGGTTGCGTCGGCTATTACCTGCCGAAGGACTGGGAGGCCGTCAGGGGATTCGCTTCCGGCGGACCGAAGCCCGGTTTTGAAAGAAGCAAGGCGATATTTGACGAACTGCTTGAAAACATCAAGTACGAAAACTGTGTCCACAATAAGGAAAATATCAGGATCACGAAACGTATCCCCGAGTTGATGCTGCCCGCAGTAGGATATGACAATTCTCCGGGAGACGGGAAATCGTACTGCGGCACCTGGGAACATGGCAATGTGCTCAGCTACAGGCTGTCAGACAGGACGAAGCTCGTTCTCGATCCCAATGTAGAAGAGCCCAGGCCGGGGTTCGATATGTATGATGACCCGAACATCCAGAAACCCCTTGACCCGCTGAAATCTTTGATGCTTGAGCTGGCATCCGGCGAATTCGCGGTATATACCGTTCGCGAGGTCAGCAAGACATTCAGGGTTTCGATCCAGGCAAGGAGCATCGGCGGATCGGTGATAAGGGTCAGCTGCTGTGACGGGAACTCCGGAGAGTTCAAGGTCGATTCCGAGGATCTGACGTGGATCGAGACGATCGACATTACTGCCGGAGAAGAAAGGAAAATAAAAATCGAAGTCGTCTCAGGTACGGCGCAGTTGAAAATGCTCCATGTCCACGAAGAAGGGATCAGGGGAGAGAGAAAGCTGATAGGATTTGACCGCTGGGGACACTGATAAACACCGCTGAGTAAAATGGGCTGTCTCATAACGAACCTTAGGTTCAAATGAGACAGCCCTTTTTACTTGCCTTGATTTTCTTATATATGTCTTGTTTATGCAGGAACTAGTCTTTTACGGGGTGGATCTGGATGAACTGGAATTCATCGGTCGCCATGTTGATTTTCACAGTGAGCGTTTCGTCTTGTGCGAATAGTTTCTCGGATTGCTGGCGGGGAACGCTGATGGACGACAGATAGTCTATATCATCCCGGCCTAAGTCTTCTATGTACCCAAGTTTGATCCATTCACTCAGTATGGAACCGTTATCTGCGCCGATCACGAATTTTTTCATAAGGAAATGTCCGTTCGGCACATTGTTGATTTTCAGCGAGAAATTCAGCTGTGCCTGGACCGAAAGGGACTTGACG
>JAAYMG010000119.1 GCA_012521525.1 Clostridiales bacterium
ATGTTTACTGTATCGTTCTTCTTAAACTTCTTCGAGAGTTTTTTTGCTATCAAAACCCCGGCATAACCTGCACCCAAGATTACGATATTCTTCAAAATATGGACCTCCCTGATGAATGTGGGACAATAATAGCACATTACTATGACATTGTCAATTGATTAGCAAAGATACGTTGAAGAAATTTTACATTTTGGGCTGTATTTTCAATGTTTACGTCTGATTTTGTTGCATAAATTTCCCTCAAAAGATTTTGAAATCTTATCGTTTTTTTCATTTTCCTAATTTTTAATATATTTAACTTTTTAATTAAATTGATATATGAATATGATCATTCTGTACCATTTATATATACTATTTATGAATTATATCTTATCGTTCTTAACTAAAAGCCATAGCATTGATCAACGAGCTGATACGATAGCTGCAGGGGCTTCTCAATCACCCTTAACAACCTTCAAAGATCAATTTGCAAAGAAACTTTCTGCAGATTTTCGCAGCTCATAACATAGTTTATACTGGCTGGTCATAACATAATCATGATTGCAGATGAAAGCATAAGATCATACCGGCAGATGAAACTCCAATTCTATTGATTGGATCTGTACTCGCTGAAATGCTCTTCCAGCTCATTTCTTGCTTCCGTTTCTGTGTCTGCGGAAAAAAGAAATCTTCCCCGATTGTCAAAAACCTCTACATGTCCGTTAACATACTTCAACATAACATCCATTGCGATATCTCCTTTTTTTAGATCACTTGTCAAGCACGGATTGCAGGATCTGTTCTAAATGTGCGTTCCGGAAAAATATCTGCAGAATATAGCTGCAAATAGTTTGCTCAGTTTCCTTCATTCTCTTCACTTGTTATAATACAAATTTAACTGTCCAATAAAACGGACTATTTGATAATTTTCTCATCTCCGCCCTTGATAAAAATAAACAAAAATGAAGTGCAAATAGAGGTATTCATTAGAAGATAATATGTTGATTTTCCACAGTTTAAGTGATATTATGAAGAGTGATTTCGTGATTTTTGGATTACCAGGATTTGAAAAAGAGGTGTATGAATCGCATGGAAAAGTTTATCTGCTTTTCACTCGTTGTCTCGGTCGCCTCTTTCCTGTTTGCGGGATGGCTTTACTCTTGGGTAAAGAAACAGCCGTCCTCCAATAAAAGGGTAGCGGAAGTCGGACAACTGATTCGGAACGGCGCCAATACTTTTCTCCGCAAAGAGTATACGGTCCTGGCACGTTTTGCCGGTGTGGTCGCCATTCTTATCCTACTGTTCCTGCCCAGCCCGATCTGGAAAAGCAACTGGACGGAAAATATCATTATGGCCGCTTCCTACATAGCGGGTACGTTTTTCTCCGCCATTGCCGGTAAGATCGGCATGCAGATCTCGACCATCGCAAACGTCAAGGCGGCAGAAGCTGCTCAAAAAGGCATCAAGACTTCGTTCCTTGCCGGTTTCCGAGGCGGCGCGGTAATGGGCATGGCTGTTGTCGGGGCAAGCCTTCTCGGTGTATCGGCAGTCATGCTGTTGACAAAAGACACTACATCACTTCTGGGTTTCAGCTTCGGAGCCAGTTCCCTTGCACTGTTCGCCAAGGCCGGTGGCGGTATCTTTACTAAGACTGCTGACGTAAGTGCAGACCTTGCCGGCAAGGTCGAGCTCGGAATTCCCGAAGACGATCCCCGAAATCCTGCCGTTATAGCCGATAACGTAGGAGATAATGTCGGTGACTGTGCCGGTATGGGCGCTGACCTCTTTGACTCCAACGTAGCGTCGCTGGCAGCCGCACTCGTAATGGGATTTGCACTTGATAAAGCAACCGGTAACTATCTCAATACCGCAATGGTATTTTGCTTTGGTGCTTTGGGTCTGCTTGCTTCCATAATAGGAGTTGCCACTGCCCGGATCGGAAAGATCGGCAACCCGACAAAAGCCCTTAACAGCAGTACATATGTGACTACAGGTATTTATATCGCACTCACAACAGTCGCAACATATCTTTTCGATTTCCAATGGAGGATATGGGCCGCATGTATCGTCGGTCTCCTTGTTGGTGTCGTTATCGGTATTACCAGCGACTATTTCACAGATGACTCCAAGAAACCAGTTCGCTTTGTCGCAAAGGCATCGAGATCCGGTCCCGCCTTTACGATCCTCTCAGGCGTTTCTTACGGTATGCTGAGCGTTCTTCCCGCAATGATAGGGATCGCAGTCGCATCCCTTGCCGCATACAAGCTTTGTGAGCCGATCGGAGACGGATATGCCATGTTTGGTATTTCGATGTCCGCGGTAGGAATGCTCTCCATCGTTGGCATGATCGTTTCGAACGACGCCTACGGTCCCATCGTTGACAATGCCAGGGGCCTGGTCGAAATGGGCGGGCTGGGAGAAAAGGCCCTGGAAGTCACCGACGAGCTCGACAGCGCAGGAAATACCGTAAAAGCCGTTACCAAAGGTTTCTCCATTGCAGCTGCCGGCCTGACAGTTATAGCTCTGCTCGGTGCCTTTATGAGCGAGGTCAATGAAGCTGCAGAAGCTCTCGGTCTCGGTGCAAACTACCTTAAAGGTTTCGATATAATGAATCCGATGGTCTTCTTCGGTATGATAGTCGGCGCTGCGATCCCCGTTGTGTTCTCCGCCATGCTTATGCTTGGTGTCGACCGCAACGCGCAGAGGATGATAGCCGAGATACACCGTCAGTTCAAGGAAATCGCCGGTCTGAAAGAAGGCAGGGAAGGCGTAGTTCCCGAGTATGACAAGTGCATCGAAATCGCTACGATCGGTGCGATCCGGGAGCTGATACCCGCGGGCCTTATGGCGATCATAGCGACGATCACCGTAGGGTTTATCGGCGGAGTTCAGGCTATCGGCGGTTACCTCGGCGGAAACATAGTCAGCGGACTGCTTTTCGCGATCTTTATGTCAAACGCGGGCGGGCTCTGGGACAATGCCAAGAAGCATGTCGAGGCAGGCAATGAAGGCGGCAAGGGTTCTGAAGCCCATAAGTCAGCGGTTGTCGGTGACACTGTCGGCGATCCGTTCAAGGATACGGCAGGCCCCTCGATCAACACCCAGATCACCGTCGTTTCCCTGGTTTCATCACTTATGTCCGTTATCTTCCTCACATTCTCAATATTCTGATCGAAGTATCATCAATCAAATATATGTGCCGGTTTCGGGTTTCCCAAAACCGGCCTTTATGTCGTCTGTTAAAAATTGCGTCGTACTCAGTCTTATATTAGTCTTATATTTATATATAGTTTATTTTATTAATTACTATTTTCACAGTGGTAAAAGAATATCTTCAATGGTCGTTTAAGTATCAAAGAGAGATTTTTGCAGTCTCAAGACGATCCGACCAAAAAAAAAGAGAATCAGCAGATCAAAATACAGCCTGCTATTAACTGCCTCTTTGAAAAAGCTTTATTTAAGCGTTGCATAAACTTTTATCCCGGGTATTAAATCTCCTAAACAGAAAAAAATAAGTGTACCTTTTGTATCTATACCGATTTCACTTCTACAGGAGGGATCCGCCATACTTAACTGCAATCCGTTAGTATGCAAGGAATGCGGCAACGCAGACCTCATTTTGAAGCACGAAGCGACCTATGTGTACTCTTACCGTCTGGACACGAACGACGAGATTCCTGAGACCCTGGATAAAATCGAGAACCTTCCGTTTCTTTACGACGGCAGAGAGCAAAAAAACAGCAGGAAATATCTCGAGTGCGCCCGCTGCGGTGCCAGATATCCCTGCTTTTGAATCAATGGGACGAAAAAATCTCATTTTGCTCCATCAGAATGCGTATATCCGAAAAATCAACTCCCGACACCTTTTCGCACAGCCTGAGAAAATCCCGGACTGATTTAAGTTCAGAATCCCTGTCAACATAGAGCCGCCCAAATCGGTCACACAGCCCCAGGAGAGCTAATTCGCGCAAATCAGTTTTTTCGGCCATCTCCCTGATATTCACGGAATGGGGTTGCTTTGCGGCAAACAACACCTGCATATGCCAACGTACCAGATTACTGACCGTGCATATAAACGTATCATCGGTGATGAAGCAGCTTAAAAACTCCTTTGCCAATTTCGCCCCAACGATATCGTGGTTGTAAGATGTCAGCTTGCCTTTCCTCATTCGCGTTGTCGGGGCTTTCCCAATATCATGCAGCAGAGCTGCCCACATAAACGCCCTGGCATTCCTGCTTACGGCCCTGACCGACGCTGCCATATCCACCACCAGCATGGTGTGATTCCAGACGCTGCCCTCAGGGTGGTATTTTGGATTTTGCCCCGTGGACTTTAGTGCGTACAGTTTATCGAAGGGCGGCTTTTTAAATACGTCTTCCTCAGATACGTTTATTATAAAATCTGATGGTTGACTGTCCGCAACAAGACACCTGTCGATCTCCCAAAAAAGCATCTCAGTAGTTACCGGTTTTTCCATTTTCGTATACACTGCCCACTTCGGATCATTTTCCTGAATTATATTTCTTATATTTCATTATACTCAAACATTACTTCGATTTGATCATTCCTGCTTGTTTGCCTCAGCCTGTGTCTGCTGGTTAAGCTGCCTGTTATTGTCGGCTTTGGCCTTTGCGGCTTTCTTCTTCTTTTCCCTGCTCGCTTTAGACATGCCTGCTTCCTCCCTTCTCCTATTATAAGCTGCCGATAAATGAAATATCAATATTAGCTTATCCTGTCCTGCATATCCATGTTTTTGAAGCATAAACGATCCTAAGATGCCTTAGGCAGCGTCATATCCGGCAAGCAGTCCTGTCGCTGCAGTCTTTCATAATGAATAGTTTCCATTTTTATGCTGTTTATACTTAATTTGAGAAAATTAGTATTGTTATTATTGCGAGACCAGGTAAATTTCGCTCTAAATATAACTCTGCATACTGAGCATAATAATGATGACACATAGTTATGTGTCAATGTCAATAACAATTGCATACCGGCAAATGTCCGTTTTGTACTACTGCAGACACGGCTTTGAGAGGGAGATGAGTATGAAACCGAATCCTGACGATCGCAGCGACAATGTAAAGAAGATCCAAAAACACATAAACCATACCATCCGCAACATGGAGCTTGCCGAAGAAATGATCGCCAAAACCGATGACCCGAATCAGCGGCAGGCCCTTATCGAAAAAAACAAGCGCAGGGAACAGGCCCTTGAAGGTTTCAGAAATGAAATAAGGGAAGAAGCGAAAGCGCTGAAGAAGGACCACGATTAAAGGTACGGCCATAAGATCTCATATGCTGCCTTCTTAAAACTCGTTATTTTATATGAAAATGCTATAAGAGGGCTTCCGCACCTGTATTGGTGCAGGGCCCTCATTTTTATGCTTTACACTATACTTACGGTAATATATATTGCACGAAATGCCGAACCACAATCAAAGGCTGTCTGCTATGGACCGTACATGGCCGGCAATTTCGCTGATCTTATTTAGTGAATCGGCAATTTCCTTCAGAGTATCCGCCTGGCGCTGGAAAAGATCCGAACTTGACACGATTTTACCCGAAATAAATCCGACCGACTTGGTCATTTCGGCAAGCGTCTTTTCTATCTTCGAAACTGATTCGGTAGCGGACTTCGACAGGCGCTGTATTTCCTCAGCGACAACACGAAAACCTCTCCCTGCCTGACCGGAGTTGGCTGCTTCGATCGCAGCATTTATTCCCAGAAGATTGGTCTGCAGTGAAATGTTCTGTATCATCTTGACTATCTGTGAGGTTCCTTCGGTCTCCTTGCTGGTCTTGACGCTCATATCGGCCAGTTCCCTGTTGTCGGCGGCCAGCGATTGGACACCTTGCAGCAGATTGAGGATGGAATCTTTTGACTGGTCCAGCAGTTCAAAAAGGTTTTGCGACATTTCCTTCATCTCGGATGAACGCTTCAGGCTTCTGCCCACCGCTATACAGCCTACTACATTTCCATTTTCGTCATGAAGCGGCACCGAATACGACCGGAACGGGACACCATAGACAGACGGCGGTATCTCCTTGACCACAGGGGTATCGGTCTCAATGGCGGTCCTGACTCCTCCCGCAGGTATCGGGTCCCCGTATCCTCCTTTGATCGGAAGGCTTGGCGGAGCCTGGTTTATCAAAAAAATCTCGCGGTTCGTCAATGCTACAGATACCTCGTCCTCAAAGAAATGAGGAATATAAGGCATCATGACAGCCGCACTTTTGAGTACTTCATGCTCATTTTCCATAAACTCATACATGTTAAAGGCACCATCCTCTGCAAAAGTATCGTCAGGCCATATTTATTTCTACAAATTTAATATACTCTACCTGTCTGATAATGTCAATTATTATACAATTATGACAATATTTTTGTCCCGATATGCAGTAAGAAATTTTACATTTCCCCGGTCCTTCTCTTCCTCGCAGGATCGATCAGGATCATTCCCGCAATAAAAAGGATGATGCTGATCCATTGTGACGTCGACAGTCCAAAAAGAAAACCCCTGTACTCATCCCACCTGAAATATTCGAGGATAAACCGGGCGATCGTATATGACATAAGGTAACAGCCTAAAAGAGCTCCCTTGCCTCGAGCTCTGCGCGCGATCAAAATAAGAAACATGAATATAGCAAAGTTGCACGCCGCCTCGACAAGCTGGACCGGAAACAGCGGTATACCATGCGGTGCAAAAGGCGATTTGTCAAAATACATGCCCAATGGCCCATAATGCTCGATGCCATAACAGCATCCCGCAAAAAAACATCCCAACCTGCCAAAAGCATGCGCCAGCGGTACCGAGGGTATCAGCGCATCGATCAAAGGCAAAAAATCAAGCCTGTACCTCCTGCAGTATATAAAAATGGCGGATACACCGCCTATCACACCGCCATAAAAGACGAATCCTCCCGAAATCAGCTGGCTCATAAGCTCCCTGTCTTTGATTATCATGTAGAAATTATCTGTGACGAAACGCAAGACTGTAAGCAAATAAAGAAGCTTCGCCCCTGCCACCGTACCGATAGCTCCATACAGTGATGCAAATACAAGGTCTTCCTTTTTAAACCCGGTAGATTTTGCCCGCGCAAGCGCCACCAAAATACCGGCCACCAATCCGAGCACAATCATCAATCCGTACATGGCGACCTCAAAACCAAGGACATTGATCTTCGGCAGCATAATATACCCCCATCGACACTAAAAAAGAATCCGCCCTTGGTTCGCCGTCAGGCATGCACAAGGGCGTTTCCTCACTCATGTTTTTATTACCGGTTTTTAGGATCAATAATAATTGGCCAACTGACCAAGCGCTCCAACACAGGCGACGCAAGCTATGAACGACACGGCGCAGAATGCCAGACCTATGACCGAAAGTACGATACCGGCTGTTGCCATTCCTGACGGATTTTCCTTTCTGGCTGAAATACCGAGGATCAGTCCGACTATACCGGCTATAATACCCACAAACGCAGCCGTACCTGTGAAAATAAAGACCAGGCTGACTATTCCGAGTACCAATGAGGCAATAGCCTTTCCGCCCGATTTCTGGTTATTGCCGGGGTTAGGAGTCGGATTCGGGTTAACATTGGGGTTTTGATCCATATCTTCTCTCCTCTTTCATAAGGATTTTTTTATATTATACCTTTATATCGATATAATATCTAAAAAATTAAAAATTATATATTAAAGAATATCTTAACATTATGAAGCAAAAATGTCAATATTATACTGTACTTTGATAGCGTCAAGATACTATGGGTTTTAAAAGCAAGAATATCCCCTGCATATCGTTTAACCTAGGAATCCCTTATTGATTTAAGAAATTCGTGAGCCCAAGTCCTTTTACCAATGTTCAAAACTGTG
>JAAYMG010000120.1 GCA_012521525.1 Clostridiales bacterium
CGGAAACTATATCGACAATGTCTGCCCGCTCCGACAGCTCCTCAAGAAATTCGGCAGAAAAAAACATCGTTACCACCTCCCCTCAACCATACAAAGGGATCTTCATACCCGCAAAAATGTTTATATTTGACAATATATTAGACAATTTTTCATGATTTATTCCGATTGTCGATCCGTTGCCCGCCGATGATCCATATGAAACGATCCTGTAAAGCGGATCAACAGTTAAACGCCGACTTTGCGGTCTCGGTTCAATTTCTGATACCGCTCGTCTCGAAAAATCCCCAGCCCCTGGGAACGAAAAGCCTCTCAAAACAGTTTACCGCGTAAGAATCGGTCATGCCGGCGACATAATCGCATACGGCCCGTTCCACGCCGTCAGAATCGGCGATTTTTATGTACTCGTCAGGCAGCTTGTCCGGATTTTTCACAAAAAACTCATAGAGTTTTTTCAGCATATCCTGGGCCTTTGATTCCTCTCCTTTTGCAACGGGATTTTTGTAAACTGCCTCGAACATGAATTCACGAAGTTCCAGCATTGCACCGCCTACTTCCGCAGACATGCCGATATTGCCGTCAACGCTGCTGTTTATTACGTCACGGACCATGGTATCTATTCTCACACTGTAACTGTTGCCAAGCACGTCCGAAAGGTGAGCAGGAATGTCGTCATCCTTCAGGATACCTGCGCGAATAGCGTCGTCTATATCATGATTTATGTATGCGATACGATCCGCAAACTTGATTATCCGCCCTTCTGACGTGGAAGCGATCAGCGATCCGGTATGGCATCTTATCCCGTCGATCACTTCAAGGCTCAGGTTCAGCCCTTTGCCGTCCGCTTCTATCCGTTCGACGACCCTGACGCTCTGCTCGTTGTGATAGAATCCTCCCGGCACCACATCATTCAGGGCAAACTCCCCTGCATGTCCGAAAGGCGTGTGACCAAGATCATGTGCCAGCGCGATGGCCTCAACCAGGTCTTCATTCAACTTCAGCGCACGTGCTATCGTCCGCGCGATCCTGGACACTTCAAGGGTATGAGTAAGCCGGGTTCGGTAATGATCTCCCTCGGGGCTCAGAAAAACCTGCGTTTTCCGCATCAGCCTCCTAAACGCCTTGCAATAAGTTATCCTGTCTACATCACGCTGAAAACAGGTCCTCATATCGCATTCGGCTATCGGAGTCCTGCGTCCCATAGATTGAGAAGATTTTACGGCGTAAGGTGCGAGCATCTCAGATTCTGTTTGTTGATAACGCTCGCGTATTGTCACAATCTGTCACCTCCACGATCCCCTCATATACTATATACGACGTTCGAACCTATTTTCCTTTTTTTCTTCGCGATATCGGCAGATTTTTTTACATGCAGAATTTCTATGTATGCGGTTGGCCTGCATATATTCCGTTAAGCCGGTTCAATTCATCTTTCGATCTTAACGGGGATATACTCCTCGCTAATGAATACAGGACTTATCGACCCGGAAGACAACTCGTTCATCCTGTCAGCGAGAGGACCGTAATTTTCTTTGGGGATAGAAATTTCAAGTTTTATATCGACCCCATAGTTACTGTCACGGATTTCCCCACCCAGGGAAGCCAATTCCGCCCTTATCCTGTCGTAAAGCTGATACGGACAGGAAATGACCGCAATGCATGCGGACCTCATTTCGGCGACCCCGGCCGCTTCCAGTGCAAGTTTCGCCGAATGGGCATATGCCCTGACAAGTCCGCCCGCTCCCAATAGTACGCCTCCGAAATAACGGGTCACCACGCAGCAATAGTTTTGGATGTTCTCCCGCCTGAATACCTCCAAAACAGGCACTCCTGCAGTACCTTGAGGTTCTCCGTCATCCGAATACCGGCTGATTTGTCCATCACGTATGAAATATGCATAGACATTGTGAGTCGCATCCCAGTGCCTGGTCCTCATCTCGGAAATATGGTCAAGCGCTTCCCTTTCGCTTTCACACCGCCAGACTCTGGCTATGAATTTTGAGCGCTTCTCAACAAACTGAGCCTCGCCATAGCCGTATGGCACCAAGAACAATGGCATCTCTCCTCCAAATAAACGATGATCTTATATCCGGTCAAGACTTTGATTTTTTACCGAACAGTGAGCGGCGGAAACATATGAGGTTCATGATGATAAACAGAACGCTCATGATCGCAAGTGAAACCAACGCCTTAGACAGGCTTTGCGGTGCTACGCTCAACATCATCAGCATGGGAAACCCGAGAAGTATAGCCCATGGCTGAGCCAGTACAAGGTTGTCTGCTGCCATAGTAGTAAATTTCGGGTCGTACTCCCTCAGCAAAATGATTCCGGTGCTCGCAGTACCCGTCAGCATGCCGTAGAGTGAAAGGAAGGCCTCGTGCTCATATGACGGAAATACTCTCTTGCATATATAATCAAGATATAAGTATGTGCATACTCCTCCCAATACACAGAGCAACGTCAGCGGTATTATGAAATCCGGGAGCAAAAATGCGGACAGGTCTATAGCAGCGATAGAAGCTACGACCATCATGTCAAACATAAAGCCTGCGATCCTGTTTTGAAGGAAGTTGCTCATATACTCCCTTTTGACTATACCCTTCTTCTGCAGCATGGACATCACTGCTTTCAGCAGCAAGGCAAAAATGGTACCAAAGATAAAGTTGAACCCCCATATGAGCGGCCGGATGGTATTATAACCGAAATTTCCAAGCACGCCAGTATCAATGATCATGTCTATACCCTTCATGAACAGGAAGGAAAGGATATAAGCTATGAACACCAATGCAAGCTGTATCGTGAACTTATCCATCGATTCGGAAAGAGGTATTTCGTTTTTACCGGTTATCGTGTCCGCCGTAAGGTGTTCATCCTTTATAAAATC
>JAAYMG010000121.1 GCA_012521525.1 Clostridiales bacterium
TACCAGGGCGAACTGATTTCCATCGTCGGTGAGTCCGGAAGCGGGAAAACGACGCTCGCAAAGATGCTGTTGGGACTTACCAGTGTCACTGAGGGGCAGATCTATTTCCAGGGGAAGCCTCGCGATATCAGCACACATAAAAAGAGGAAGGAGTACTGGAAGGGTATCCAGGCAATTTTCCAGGACCCGTTCTCCTCATACAACATATTCACCAAAATCGACACCGTTCTGCTGGACTGCATACACATGCGCGGCGGAAGGAACCTTCCCAAGGAACAGAAAATCGAGATGATGAGGGAAGCCTGCAGCTTCGTAAATCTGAAATTCGACGAGCTCACTAACAAATATCCCTTCGAGCTCTCCGGCGGCCAGCAGCAGCGTCTGATGATAGCCCGCATATTCCTGCTCAAGCCGCAAATACTCCTGGCTGACGAGCCCACCTCCATGATCGATGCATGTTCACGCTCTACTATTTTGGACATGCTCCTGAACCTTTGCAGAGAGACGAAAATGACAATAATATTTATCACACACGACATAGGACTTGCTTATTATATATCTGATACCGTCTACATTATGGAGAAGGGCAAATTCGTCGAATACGGGACTGCAGACGAAGTGATCCTCAATCCCAAGGCGGATTATACGAAGCGCCTGATAAGCGACGTTCCGAAGATATACGAAGAGTGGGACCTTTCAACGGTGCAACCTTAAAATATCTCTTCAAACGCAAAAGGACAGCAGTACAAAGTTACCGCTGTCCTTTTGCTCTATCGGAAGCTATCTTGTATTCACCTGTTAGGTCTAAAATAATCATGTATTTCCGATTCCTTCAAATCTCTTCACTTCCCCACGTATCAACCTGTGTCTTTTTCGAATTGCAACTACCTGTTTTCATAGTTGCTCAACTCAGCGTACATCAAGTCTCGCATCTTCTTTTTCAGCGGATAAGCAAATAAAATCAGAGCAGTCGCAATACCCAGGACCACAGGTATAACACAGAACACCAGCTCCAGGCCTTTAAGAAGCTCCGGAGGAACGGTTCCGCCGGATGCGACAAACTCCTCGGATTCATACAGAGCCGCATCGTATTTCACAGCGACGAGCACGACACCCGTTGCAAGTCCTGCAAGTGCGACCTGGGCCTTTTGGACAAAGCTGCTGACCGCCTGGACCATACCTTGCATGCCATTTCCCAGCTTCCAGCGATTGTAGTCCATGCATTCCATGTTTATCAGGCTGCCGGGAATATAGCTCATTCCTGAAAAAACCATCATACCAAATATAAGTGAAAAAAACACATAAGGATGCAATTTGACAAATAAACCGAGGATATAGATCAGTGCCAGCGGCGCCACTTGAGCAAGATAGCAGAAAATCGCACCTTTTACAGGTATAAAGCCCCTAAGCAGCCTGGGCGCAAAAACCGTTCCTGCAATTACACCAAGAAGTATAACAGCCCCCCAGACGGCGGAATACGTACCGAAATTTTCAGGTCCGTATGCCCATTTGACATAATATGGAACTGCCGCTACGACAAAAGTAAAAATGCATCCGCCTATCAAACCGGAAAGCTGGCTTATCCACAATGGTTTATTGGCCTTTAACATCGCGATTACATCTCTTATGCCGATCCTGTCTTCAGATCGTGAAACATATGGCCCTTCCTTGATACACAACGCCCCGATGAACGCGACCAAGGCGATCGGCAAAACAAATATCAGGGTTGCCATGCTAAATCCCTTGTGGTTATCGCCATTGCACATGCCGCCGAACACCAGGGCGATAGAGAGATAGAACGAAAAAGGCACAGCGACTATCTGCTCAAATATACGTGGCGCAACCAACAACTTCTCGCGAACCTTTGGATCATCTGCCATAGTTGCCTTTATTGCATAATCCGGCTGGAAAGATACTCCTACTTCATAAAATATGTAACCAAGTGCAAGTAATACGATCTTGCCCCATTCCGCGATATTCACGGGAATGTTGAACATCATAAGCAAAGAGAGAGTCGTAAGCACTATACCTGCAAGGAGGAAGGGTTTGTACTTGCCAATGCGCGTTACCGGTGAACGGTCCATAATAAATCCCTGCAGCGGATCGTCTACCGCATCAAGGATACGTCCAAAAGCCAACAACACTGTTGAGACGACTGCTGCATTTGCAATACCGGAATAATCCGTAAGGTAAATCGCAAACGCGGATGTCATAAGAGAACTTCCGGCTACCACGATCCAACGCATGGTGGACAGGCCAAACATATTTTTGAAATTAAGCGGGTATTGCTTTTCCCTTTTCTTTTCTTTCATACTAATCTCCTTCTTTCAACATTTGGTTCTTCTCCTTATTTGCTTAAACCGGGAATACGACTGCACATAGCTATTATCTTTTTGTTGCCGTCTTCCCTGGGATACCCCCTCGTGAGAAAGCTGAAATCACCGGAATAGGTCCAGACGGCGTGTCCGACTCCCATTCCATCAAGCTCTGATACAACATCCTCAAACCAGCGTTCGGCGCTTTCGGGATCGCAGAATTCATTTGCCCCGAACTCCCCGCAGTACAGTTCCTTCCCTGTCTCTTCAACGAAGCGCCGCGCAGGCTCAAGGTCGTCATGAATAAAGCCCCGGTCAAACACTTCCCTGCGGTAAACATCCGGTATCAGACCCATCTTATCAAAAGCATCGAAGAAAGCTTGATGGTCCTTTTTATAAAACGGATATGTAACCGGGATCGGATAGTCCTTAAGAGGTATTATAAATGGTGAACGCTGGTGTGTAAACATTCCCGGCTCGTAAAAATGGAAGGTATAAACAACACCGGGATCATCAGTCACCGCCAGAAATTTCAGTTGATTGCATTCGTTGTTTTTATTGCCGCCGATTATTATGGTCCTATCCCCGTCGATTTTCCTTATTTCATCAACGGTCCTTAGCCATAACTCGTTCCACGGCTCGGTTGAATCGCTGACGAGTTCATTCATCAACTCGAAAGCAAGGTTTCTTCCCTCGGAACGATATCGTTTGGTAAACATTTTCCAAATGTCGATAAAACGTTCCTGTTTTTCCCGGTTCTCGAACAAATCATTTTTTGCCCCCGAATCCCAAATGGACGAGTCCGCGTAAAAAAACGTGAATCCGGGAGCGGCGTGCAAATCGATAATCATATTCAGCCCAAGGCTCTTACACCACTCTAGGCAGTTATCGATATACTGCAGCCTTTCTTCGCTGTACATTCCGGGGGCTTCGTCACTTTCAAAAAAGAAGCAGTCCACGGGAAGACGGATATGGTCCATACCACA
>JAAYMG010000122.1 GCA_012521525.1 Clostridiales bacterium
CTACCGCTTTCGGATTCTGGTCATACAGGACCTTCAGATAACCTTGCACCGCAGCCTTCATTTCCGAACCTTCAATAAATGTGATATTGCAGTACGGGATCGCTTTTTCCGCAACGGAAGCCTTTACGATGCCGTACTTTTCAACCAGCTGTGCAGCTTCCGGTATATTTGAGTTGACGTACTCTGTTGACTGCTTATATTCATCCAGAAATGCCGAAACCTGTTCGGGGTACTCCTCGACAAATTCCTTTCTGGCCACAAGGACTCCCGTTATAAACATGCTGCCGTTTTGCAGGTCGTCCCACTCCTTCGTCAGATCAGCGGCGATCCTCAGCCCATCGACCTGTGTCTGGGCAACGGTAACGAAGGGCTGCGGCAGCAATGCAACTCCGCTTTCAGACTCCTGAAGAAGTGCTACGACTTCCGTAGGTTCGCTTTTCCATTCGACCGTTACGTCGTTGTCCGGATCAACCCCGTTCTCCGACAACAGATATCTGAATACATATTCAGGCACCTGGCCCTTGCCTGTCGCATATATCGTCTTCCCTTTCAGGTCCCGGAGCGAGGCTATGTCATTGCCTTTCTCCACGATGTAGATGACACCGAGGGTGTTGACAGCAAGGAGCCTGATTTCTCCATCAGTATTGTTGTACAGCACTGATGCCAGGTTTGCGGGCACCGCAGCCATATCAAGCTCACCGCGTATGAGCAGCGGCGTCACTTCGTCAGCAGAAGCCGCCATGGTAAACTCATAATTATTCTTGGCAACCCCTGCTTCCGCAATCTCCATCAAATGCACCAGTCCCATTGACGTCGGGCCTTTCAGACCTGCGATCCGAATATCGACGGGTACATAAACCGATCCCTGATCCCCGCTGTCGACGGGCTCAACAGTATTGCCCGCTTCGGACGGAGATGCGCTTTCATCCTGCTTTGTTGCCGACGCCGTCGCGTCGGTGGTCGGTGATGTCGTTGCGTCGGGTCGTTTCCCGCTGCATCCTGCCAAAACCAGGACAAATATCGATACGATAAGTAAAAGAGAGAATATTTTCTTCATGATCATGCTTCCTTTCCGGTCTGCTTCTTTGCAACTATCGTCTTCGTACTGACGCCCCTTATCATCCCCAACTTGCCCGAAAGCGCACTGGTCACGTCGCCGGGCGCATCAAGCACCACGCATATGATCGAAACCCCGCGGTCCCTGTACGGTATCCCCATCCTGCCGACAATGTACTGTCCATAGTCGTGCAACAGTTTGTTGATCTCCGCAGAAGCTTCGGTATCCTCCACAATAATGCTGATGACAGATATCCTGCTTTCCACCGCAAATAGCCCCCTTTCAGTCAAAAAGCCGCGCCAAAAGGCGCGGACAGATAATCCACCGGAAGTATTACCGGCAATGATCACGTATATCCGTCACCTTTCCATCCGGGACGTACCCAAATGCGTCAGGATCCGATAATGGGCTTATAAGATCGTCATACTGCCAATCGTCGCATTGTTAAACAATTGACAATTTTGATTATACCATGGACCCGCAATCTTCGAAAGCCTGATATATAACAAAAATTCCAGCACTGTCGCTGCCATTTTTGGTTATAGTAATGCAAGCACATTTTTTGAACGCGATCGCAAAAAACCTATTACAAAAGCTCATTACTTTGCCGGTCGGGACTTTCAGCTGTTGCCTGAGAATTTCCGGATCAAAGTCAGGCTCCATAGAGCGATTCCGGGCATCATGGTAAAAGCTTATCACAAATCAATCTCTTACATACACCTTTTTTATCCGTGCAATGTATACAAGATGGTGGTCCCTGCCCGGATAGTGTTTTTCATCAATCGACTTATCCAAAAAGCATTCAGGCCTGATCCTGTCAACATATAATTTTTCGGCTATGAGCACAAGCCTTGCTTCCTCGAAAGCCGGGACCCCGTCCAAATAAGTGACATGGAAATCCACATCGCCGATCTTGTCCCTGTCCCTGCCCGATACCGTTCCGAGAACTCCGAGCTGCTTTTTATATCCGTCAAAGAAGGACAGAGAAAAGCAGCCGTTCGCATCAACGAACTCCCTCGTATACCGCTGTGGCCTGATATAAACCGTTGCGACATTTTCTCCCCAAAGCACACCCATGCCGCCCCAACTGGCGGTCATCGTGTTGACCTTTTTCTCATCACCCGCTGTGATCAGCATCCATTCGTCTCCGATCGCCTTGAAAGGATTCAACTGTAATTGCTTTATGTCGATCTCACGAAATGCCATACACACAACTCCTCCCTCGTAAGTTTTGATCATATTCATGATCCAATTCTAGCAGATTGCCATTATCATGTCCAGAATAATGAACTATAATATGGAAGTCATATGAAAAATCCCTGTAATCTTTAAGATCACAGTGATCGGGAGTTCTGCCTGCATATGCCTTGCTGACATCCGCTCCTGTCAAAGCCTCAAAGCGGGGCTCAACTACATCCAAAGAACCTGCAGTTTTGTGATAGAGATATAGTCCAAAACGCGTATATTCAGGTATTCCTGTGTCTGTACATGAATCAAGCATATCCTCCAGTTCGCTGAATATGGACGCTCCTTTTGGCTGATGCCTGAAAATCTCATACATCAGATCAAGTGTTTTAGATGCGACCGAATCACCAAAAAGACCTTCCAGGTAGTCTGCGGTTGGACCGTTTGAATTGCCTGAATTGTTAGACCTGTTGCCGCTTTGGATTTTCGCCTTTCCCGGAACGCTTTTTTTCTTTTTCTTGTTCTTTTTGTTTTTTGGCATGTTGCTTGCTCCTCATCATAATATATCTGATCTATCCGGATAGCAATCGCAGGAAGCATAGCCATCTTTTTTCAGGCCTGCTATAAACCATAAGCAATGTTTGAATAGCGTTTCTAGAATTTTACTAACACTCCAACATAGTACACCATAATTTTGAGCGATACAAGAAAAGAAAAAGTAAAATCAGTCAATGTGCAGCAGCCGATATTATAAAAAGCACCCGATTTGAAACAGGGTGCTTCCACTGGCTGCGGAGGAAGGATTTGAACCTTCGACCCTTTGGGTTATGAGTTCTAATATTTACGTTTTGCACCTTTTGGCCTTTTCAGATAACCTTGATTTTATAAGGATTTCTTGGGTTTGGTCTCTTATATTTTTTGATATTGATAAAGGACTTTCAATAA
>JAAYMG010000123.1 GCA_012521525.1 Clostridiales bacterium
ACCCGTATATGCCGGCATGATCGTAGGCTGCAGCCCAAAAGCGGAGGATATAACGGTCAATGTCTGCAGGCGGAAGCAGCTGACAAACTTTCGTGCTGCGGGAAGTGATGAGGCACTGCGGCTCATCCCGCCCCGCGCGATGTCTTTGGAGCAGTGCCTCGAGTTTCTGGCAGATGATGAACTGCTGGAGGTAACCCCTAAGAACCTGCGGCTCCGAAAGAGGATCCTTGATCATGGTCAGAGGATGAAAGCACTTAAATCGAAAATCTGAGATCCTGGCAAAAAGCCGGAATCCGGTTTGAGACAGGACATGCCTGATATCCTCCTTTCCATAGAAAACAGAGGAAATCTGTTTTCCTGGGGAGGGGGTTATTTTTTGCCTCAATGGCAATTTAAGCATCGGATTTGAAAATAAGGTAAAATAGTTTCAGTGATTTTCATTTTTGTTGCATAAAACAGTTGAATAAAACATTCGGGCGTAGTATAATAAAATCAAAACATTCATTGGATATCTGGCAGATAAGATCATCAAAATCAGAATGCATTTTATCAGCAACTCATGCTAGTAAAAGAAGGAGTGACACTATGTACGACAAACACATTTTGACCGATGAGGGATGCCGCAGCATATGGGAGCACGGTAAGAAAATAGGTTACTGTGTGAACATCAAAATCAACTATTACAGGGGCTTGCCTCTTTGCTGCATCGAAGAGATAGATCTTGAGGTAGACGGAGAAAAAGTAGATCCGAATACCATGCTGGTCCAGCATAACGGAAGAGAATATCGCTACCTCGACCTGCTGACCGACGATTTCCCGACCGATGTATACTGGATCTTCGGTGAAAAGCTCAGAGTCGTTGTCCTTAAGGAAGGCGGCATCGAGCAGGGCCGTCACCGCGTGAAACTTACGCTCAAAACACGCCGTTCATATACGCCAACTATGGTGTCGGTTTGTGAAAAAGAGCTTACTTTTGCATAGTTTTCGTAGAAAGGGAGTAGTAACATGAACACCAACCATGATATAAAGCTCGGTGTTTCACTGTATAGCTATCAGGACAACTATTATTTCCATAAGCACGACCTGGAAGGATGCCTTGCTGCCGCAGCGGGATCCGGTGCTGAAGGAATCGAGATATTCCCGGAAATGATGATCCCGGAATGGCCATATATAAGCGATGCGTTCCTTGACAAGTACTACGGCTGGATGGAACGCTACGGCCTTGAGACAGTATGCGTTGACCATTTTGCAGACAGGGCGATGCACAAGAACAAACAGCTGACCGACGACGAATTGCTCGAACGCAGCGTTTGGTATATCAAGGCAGCGAAAAAGCTTGGGGCAACGCACATCAGACTGCTCCATTCCGCCCACCTCGGAAAGCTGCTCACCATACCGGGCCAGAAGCCGATCGACCTCGTCAATCCCGAGATAACAGGCAGATTGCTGCCATACTGCGCGGAGTATGGCATTGTCCTGGCATTGGAGTGCCATGCTCCCACAAGCGTTGATGATCCCGTCCAGCAAGCCTATCTCGAAGTCGCGGACAAGCTTGGGCTTTCAGAATATATCGGTCTGCAGGTCGATTTCAGCTCCTATGAGTATTGCATGAGCACTGCCGATGTCGGCATGTTCAGCCGCCAGGGGATAAACCGTGAATGCCTTGAGTATATCCGCGAAAAACAGCGTGAGGCTTATTTTGCGGGCAAGGACTTCGTGTTTGAGGAAATCGAACCGGAGCTTAAAAAGATGGGCTTTACAGACAACGATAAAAGAGCCATCCAGCATGTTTTCAGTTTGCGCCAGCGCAGGCCTGCTTCTTATGAAAAGCTGAAAGAGTACGCTTCCAAAGTCGTCTATGTCCACGGGAAATTCTATGACATCGACGAGAACGGACAGGTCGACAACATGGACTATCCGAAGATAATAAAAGCACTGCAGGAGGGCGGATACAAGGGTTACATCTGCAGTGAATTTGAAGGCAACCGCCGCATGAATGACGCCGGATGGTGTGATGAGATCGAATATGTCCGCAAGCACCAGGAACTGATGAGGAAGTGCCTCGGCTACGAAAAAT
>JAAYMG010000124.1 GCA_012521525.1 Clostridiales bacterium
ATAATTCCTGACCGGAGTTCCGGTCCTCTCCCCTGCAGATACGAGGCTTTTCGAATGACAGATGCGGGTAGTTACCCTGATGAGCATAGGCACGTCAAACCGTTCGGACAGTTCAAAGGCTGCCGCAGTGAAAACCCGGCATTCTTCGGAGTCGGACGGCTCCATCATGCCGATCTTCATGTGCGGCGCATACAGCCGGTTGTCCTGCTCGTTTTGAGAGCTGTGGCATCCCGGATCATCCGCGGACACTACCACCAGTCCTCCGTTCACACCTGAATAACCCATGCTGAACAAAGGGTCCGCCGCCACATTGACACCTACATGCTTCATCGCACATAGAGCCCGGGCACCGCCAATGGCCGCCCCCAGTGCTATCTCGGCGGCAACCTTTTCGTTGCATGCCCAATGGCAGAAAATGTCATCCCTGTACGCGGACAACGATTCGAGGATCTCAGTGCTGGGAGTACCCGGATATGCCGCGGCCACTGCGCACCCGGCTTCATATGCCCCCCGCGCTATCGCCTCGTTCCCGCTCATCATGACTCTACTCATTTATGATGGCTTACTTCCTTTCGGGTACAATAATCGGGATATATTATAAAACATAATATGTACGATCGGACTTCGTAGCCCGGGCGATGCGGAAAAAGCACGCCAAAAACGGATCCGCCTTTTCAGAAATCATATCATAATAAGGCGGACCCGTCAAAGATTTTATGCCTGTCAGACAAGGCCTGCGGCTACCTTTATCTGCTGCTGATGAGCTTCGGTGACCTTGCCGTCGTTGTGGCGCGTACTGTTTTTGAAGTGGATGTCAAAATGCCCGTTGAAGTTGTTGTCCTTGATATAAGATATGTCGTGAGGCATTGACGACATCGAAGCGGCGATTTTTCTCCCGTCGACGTTGACGATCACTGCCCTTTCCGTCCATGAGTACGATCCTCCCCAGATCTCTTTGATTATGGCCGCGTCGCTTGCCGTAAGGGGTTCGCAGTCGGCGTGATTTGCTCCGATCGTACGCTTCACCTTGAATGAACGTCCGGTCTTGAAATCGGTCACCGTGGCCACCTTGTTTATCGGAAAAAGATATTGGGCTTCGGTCCACCAGTCCAAATACTCCCCATGTTTCGGGCTCACCGTTGCCTTTACGGCTATGTGGTGGACCGGGATCGTCAGCTTTTGCCCTATCGACAGGACACTGCTTGTAGTGAGGTTGTTGACCTTGAGCAGTTCCTGCTGCGGCAAACCGAATTTTATACTGAGATCCCATATGGTATCTCCAGGCTGTACCGTATATGTTTGATACGTTACGGTATTGGCTGCAGGCGCGGGCGCAGGTGCCGGGTTTGATGTCCCCGCATCTTTTTTTATGATCAGCTGCTGCCCGGGATAAATAGTCGTCCCGCTCAGGCCGTTGACAGCCTGCAGAGTACCTGCCGACAATCCGTGGGCATTGGCGATCTTCCAGAGCGTGTCGCCTGATTTGACTGTATATGTCTGGACTTTACCGGTTCCGACATATATCGTGTTCGTTACATCGCACCAGCTTACAGTCTGCCCCAGAGACTCCGCAACGAATCGCACCGGGACCATTGTTATCCCGTTCACTATATATGATGGTGCCATCGAAACCTGTATCCCGTTCACCCTGGCCTTGTCAGACCCGATGATAAAGGCGATCCTGGTTTCTCCCATGTTGATGCCTACAGTCTTGGACTCGGCATTCCACCACACCGTTGCCCCGACGGCATTTGCCAGATCCCGGACCGGGACATAGACGGTGCCGTTTCGGTTGACGGCAGGAGAAGAAAGCTGTACCTGATTTCCGTCAACCACCAGTTTGGCATTCTGCTGATAATCTGACTGGACCACGGTGCTCTCAGCGGCTTTTGCCTTTTGTGTGAGCGGTCCTGCAAAAGCCAGTGTCGCTATCAGGGTCGTCCCCAGCATCACTTTTATCGTCTTTATCTTCAGATCCGGCAGCTTCTCACGGATATATTGAGCAGCATTTTCACGCAGAGACTTCTCCCGTTTCCTTCTGCCCCTCCTGCCCAGCTCCTCCGAAAACTCCGTCAGCATCGGATCAAGATACAATATCAGCTCATACCCGTCATCTGATTCCGTGAGTTTGTGTTGAATAAACATAAAAACAGACACCCCCGTACATTAGTGTTCTAAGACGAGGGTGATTTTATTTACTGCTCTGACATTAAAATTACGCTTTGTACGAAATTTGAACAATTTCGATTAAACAGTATCGTTTCAAATCGTATATCCGATACGTAGTCCGGCCGAATCGTTAACACGTATTCAAGTCGATTCATAGGATGGTTTGAGGTGATCGAATTGTATTCTTACCGTGAATTTCTCGAGTTGCAGAGAAGAAGCCTGGAGCATTATGAAGAAAAAATGAAAAGACTTTACGAGAAGGCGCAAAAAGAAAGCAAAAAAGCCGAAAATAAAAAGCCGCCCGAAGATAATGCTCCGCTCGGCAACGAAGACAATAAAACCTGAAAAGTTTTCCTGAGGATACTTGACTGTTGAGGGGCTGCCAGGCATTTTACGGCAGCTCTGTTTTTTGGTATTTACAGCCGTCAAAACGCCACATGCCTGCATTATTTATTGCATTATTGATTGAATCTGTCAGCATACAACCGGTATCCAGAATACAGATGACCGGTAACCCGAAGGTATCCAGTGCAAGTTCAATCGATTTCCCGAAGCATCCTGGTACCGGCCTGAAATCCAGCATCTTCTTTTGGACAGGATGAAACTGTCACACATCAAAGGAAAGAAGCATCAAGAGCTGAAGCAACTACTTTGCATTAAAATAAGGAACTTTCATAATACCGGCCATCTGCCTTGCAGATTTGCGTCTGTAGCCGCAGATCCTCGAAGCGAAAGCCTTGTTTTGATCGGCAGAGATGACCAGTGTCGGATAAAGGGAGTCCTTCCTGTTGAATACCCTCTTGAACTTCCACCCGGATGCTTTGCAGGTCCTCTTCATCAAAAGAGGGATCTCCGCAAGATGGAAAACGTCGCATTTCGGGCTTGCGACGATACCCTTTTCAGCTCTGACATTGCAGTATCTGTAGGGCCTGTTGGATCTGGAATCCGAAAGTGTCCCGATTCCTTCTTTCATGACACAGTCCCAATATATGACAGTATTCCTGTTGTCGACAAAATAAACCGAGGCTTCGTAGTGGACCTTTGTGTCGTCCCTTTTCGGGAGAGAAAAGTCGCACTTCACATAAATATCCGTTTCGTGATCGGTCAGCGGCGTTATACCTTTTTGCTTCAGCATCTCCTTCAGACTGATCAGCAGATCATGCTTTTCCACATCATACCTCTTCAGATTATTTTTTTGTCAACATTATAACAACATTTGTCAAAAAATCAAAGACCGTTTTTGCGTTATGTGTAGTTTTTTGCAACATTTAACATTTTTATGTAACCCGATTTTTAATTATTTAAAAAAATGGATCATATTCCCTTAGTAAGCCCGCTATCATATACCTTACTTGCTCCGGTTTTATGCTCTTATCGTGATATTTGCATCATATTCAGATATGCTTGTCCTTTTGCACGGGATCCAGTCCCTGCAGCAACTGTGTCTGATACCTGCCACGCATAAAATTACCCCCGTTCCATGCCGAAACGGGGGCTTATTGCTGATCATCGCACGATCAGGTCCTTTTCCTGCCCATGAAAAAGATAGCGATGGTATCCGGACCTGAGTGGCTCCCGATAACCGGACCTATGAAATTGATCAGTACTTCTTTTATTTTGTACTTTTCCTTCATCTTTTCGAGCAGGGTCATCGCATCCTGTTCGCAGTCCGCGTGGCTTATCGCCAGCACCTCGATCTCATCCGACTCTATGAACTCTTCCACCCAGTTGACAAGCCCTTCAAGAGCCCCGCGGCGCCCGCGCATCTTTTTGCATGCGCGAAGCTTGCCGTTGGCGTCGACATCCAGCATCGGTTTTACACCCATCAGCGATCCGAGCACTGCGGCCGAAGAGCTTATTCTCCCGCTGCGCTTGAGGAACATCAGATCATCGACGGTAAACAGGTGTATGACCCTCAGCTTGTTTTCCTCGACCCAGTCGCGTACTTCGTCGATGCTCTTACCGGCAGCGCGCATCTTTTGGGCATAATGCATCAAAACCGCACCGCCCATCGAAGCGCAAAGCCCGTCACATACATAGAGCTTGCGGTCGGGGTATTTTTCGGAGAGTTCTTCAGCCGCTCCCACCGCCGATTGGTAAGAGCCGCTGATTCCTGAAGAGATGGAGATATAAAGGACATCCTTCCCCTCTGACAGGAACTTCTCAAACGCCTGGGTATATTCCTCCCGGTTGATAAGTGATGTTGATGACATGGAACCCGCTCTCATTTTTTCGTAGAAACGCTCGTGCTCCATGCTTACGCCGGCATCGTCCTTGTACTCAACTCCGTCCAGCACATAGCGAATCGGGATGAGCTCCACGTCGTTTTCCTCATAAAAGGCTTTCGGAAGATCGGTTGACGAATCCGTCATCAGTACAAAATAGCTCATGTGAAACTCCATTCCCCGGCATTTGCCGTATTCTCGAATATTATGCACGTTATGGTATTACTATACCATCAGGCATTTATACAGTCAATATTTACTAATACGGAATGAGGTGCAATATTTACACGGATCGGTTTTGTGCAATTTCCCCCAACATTTTTTTGCTTTTTTTACAAATTCAGTATTGTATAAATTGCCAACAATTTAAAATCGTGGTATACTATTTCTGTACGGTCTTTTGATGATTTATACAATATCAGGACTCAGTACAAAAAGATGTTGGTTTCTGTCCCAACGTAAGAAAATAAATCATATAAAACTCTTTGGAGGTTAAAAAAATGAGCGAACTCAGAGGAGCATGCATCATTGGCCAATCCGGCGGACCCACTTCCGTCATCAATGCCAGTGCTTACGGAGTTATCCGCGCAGCCCTGGATTCCGGAGTCATAACCCGTGTTTTGGGCGCCGCACACGGCATCAAGGGAGTGCTTGACGATGTCCTTTACGACATGTCTCAAGAAGATCCGGCCGAACTGGAACGTCTGAAATACACCCCATCCTCGGCACTGGGCTCTTGCCGTTACAAACTGGCCGATCCCGACAAGGATGACACCGACTACAAGCGCATCCTTGAAATCTTCAAAAAGTACGATGTTCGCTACTTTTTCTACAACGGCGGAAACGACTCGATGGATACATGCAACAAGATTTCCAAGTATATGATGAAGGTCGGTTATGAGTGCCGCATCATGGGTATTCCCAAGACCATCGACAACGACCTTTACGGCACTGATCATTGCCCGGGATACGGCAGCGCCGCAAAGTATATCGCGACATCTTGCATGGAGATCTTCCACGACGCCCGCGTATAC
>JAAYMG010000125.1 GCA_012521525.1 Clostridiales bacterium
CGGGGAGATCCTCGACATAGTCTCACAGTCAAAACTGGTTGAACGCTGCCGCATAGAGTTCGTGCGGCGTTCCGCCACGCTTAAACTCCCAGACGGGGTTTTGGTCGAGCTCGCCATAGACAAAGGCACCATTTTTGCCGGCGAAAAAAGAGCTCCCCTGTATGAACTTGAACTTGAACTCCTGTTCGGTGATCCGGATGCCCTGCTGCCCCTTACCGAGCAGTTTAAGCAAAAATACAGGCTGGAAAAGGATATCCTGAGCAAGTACGAAAAGGCGCTGCGCCTGATCCGCAGCCGCTGATCACCTGCGCTCGCCCGCTTCCCGCAGCTCGATGTGGAGCTCCTTGCCGAGACATCTTGCCACCCTGTCCAGGAAATCCACGGACGGGTTATAATTGCGGCTCTCGAACCTGCTGATATTGCTTTGCTGCGTTCCCAGCCTGCGTGCGAGCTCAAGCTGGGTGATTCCCTGCAGCTTTCTTTCCCTGATGATCCCTGCGATTATTTCGTTTTTTGGATTTCTCATATTTTCCCTCTCTTGTGTTGACTGTAATCGTGATATCAGAAGCCATTCTCCGCCCTCCCAAGGGCAGGCAGAATGGGCTTTTTTGTCTCTTCTTTATAGACGTTTATGACGTAAATGGCATATTGTTGCGTCATTATGATACGTCAAGGTAGTATTAGGTCGGTATATACGATAGTGATGTCGGTTTCAATTATGTACCGATCATTTATGTGTCGAAAACCCTTCCTTAATTTCTGGTCGTTGTTTTGAGTTATGCCTTCGGGATATGTTTTTTCTCCCTGAAGGCATTTTTTCAGTGCCAGCAGTTCCTCCAGCAAAATGCCGCAACTATCATATCTTCTGTCAGCATCCAAATTCGTACATTTTTTGATCATGAGCGAAAAATCTTCCGGTATACCCTTCACACAGCGGTGTATCGGGAGCCTCATATAGGGCGGCTTGGACGGATCGCGGCCGGTCGCCAAATGATAGATCGTTGCGCCGAGGCCGTAAATGTCGGTCCGGGGATCGCTCTGTCCGTATCCTCCATATTGCTCGGGAGCCGCATATCCCCTGGTCCCAAGCAGCACCGTATCCCCGTTTTCCCCGTCCCTGTATTCCCGGGCAGCCCCAAAATCGATCAGCTTAAGGGAGCCGTCAGGCTGGATCATGACATTGGACGGTTTCAGATCCCTGTAGATGATCGGCGGATCTTGTGAATGCAGATATGAAAGTATCACGCATAACTGGATCATCCAGTCAAGCAGGACCGGATATGGCTGGGTTCCGTATCTGGCCAGCATATCCTGAAGCGAATGACCACGGACATACTCCATGATGATTATAGAGCCGTTCTCCAGGAGCATCACTTTTTCGACCCTCGGGAGTCCCGGGTGGCTGAGTCTCCGCAGATACACCGTGCCCGCCTCGCCGGCCGTTCTATAAGTCTCCTTTACGGCTTTCATCTCAGCGGTCGTCATATCCTCCGCCAAAAATACACTGCTCATCCCGCCCCTGCCGATTTGCTTCAGGATCTTATAGCGGTCCCATAAGACGTCACCCGGTTTAAGCATCACTGTCACCTGAACCGGTAATTTTGAAAACCATTGCAGATCCCATGTTATAGCCGATGCTTCCGATATTTCTTTCAGCGGTTATATGCGCGGGACCGAGTGCGATGTCCTCATGTCCTTCGATTTGAAGTCCTCCCTTTCTTACCAATCTCTCCAGGCGCATCTTCATCGGCAGAAGACCAGTCAGCAGACTTGGGCGGAAGTGCTGTGCCAACGCTTCGAGGCAACTGTTTGATGCGATTTCCCGGGTACATATCAGGAACACTTCCCGACCTGTTGCTTGTGATATCCTTGCCTGTGTGTTCCGAACATCATTCCCTGAATTGCATCCATTAGGTTTATGCGGATCCGTAATCAAATTCAGGCAGGTCGATATCCATTGAGGTGCTCTTTCATGCGAATGATCCGCCTTATGAATACTACCCGAAGCTATCCAATGATCCGGTCCAAATATAAGTTTGGACCCATTTCCGGCTATGCAATATACACCAACGCCGATCGTATCCATCAAACAGAAGTATCCCGGTGAAGTGTTGATAAGCGCACAGGCGATCAGCACGTCAGCTTCTTCTCTCCTGTCCGATGAAAATTTGCGAACTCTGGTCCTTAGCTTATTGTGCATTTCGCTCCAATAATAGTGGATTTGATCGCTGCAGGAAAAAGCGGCATCACCGCTCCTCAGACGTTCATAAAACCAGTCCGAAAACATTTTTATCGCGAAGGCGCTCACCGCGTCTGCCGTTTCACGCAGCCCAATGCCTCTGGCGATAATTCCGAAGGCCACTCTCTCTTCTCCGGAAGCCGCAACCTTTATAGTCAAAGAATCACTGCCATATTTGCTTGCCGCACTCCTGTATGTACTACCGTATGCAAGCATATGAGTACTCCCTATCTTATGCCTGTATCATTTGCCGATCGGCAATGGAACGTGAGCCTTTCGTTTCCAAGCATGATTTCCGCACCGTCCTCGAGCGGTACCTCCTCGCCGCTTGGTATCATCTCACCGTTCATGTACGTGTGGTTTGTCGAGTTGTTGTCGATTATGAAATAACTGTTCCCTTTTCTGACGATATCAGCGTGGCTCCTGCTGACAGTAGCATTGTCCTCAATGCAAAAATCCACATATTTCTTTTCCTTGCCTATTTTAAATATGTCACAGTCGATCTCTATCGTCTCATTTGTACTATTTCGCGTGAGATACGCAATATCACTTGCGCTCTCATCAAACTGAACCTGTGACAGCAGCATCGTCTCTTCCGGCGGTCGCTCACTTTCCAAGTACGTGGTTTCTCCAAAGCCATGTTGTGGCTCGTCCGTCCGATATCTCAGGAAAACGGAGCGTAGATCCTCTGACTGCCGTACTTCAACAATTTCGTCCCGTTTCCCTTTCATACGCCCGAATAACCCGAACAGGCCGCGAAATGGTTTGCTTCCATGCTCTACAAGCCCGGTCGTCGTTGCTGCGTCATTTGATCCGCTTTCCCTGCCAAAATCGGCATTCCATTTGGGATCAGCGCTGTTTCCCAAAAGCTCGCTTGAAAACCCTGTATCAATTGAGGACCCATTCCGTAGTTTTGCGGATCGATACTCCTGATACGGCCATGATGTGTCTGCAAAGGACACTTTCGCTTCATCAGTTGATTTTTTATCCTTTCTCACCCTGTTTTGCTTTCCGGATCTTTCACCCCCTCCGGCCCAGTCATTTTGAAACAAGCCGGAATCCGAATCAGACTCAGATCCTGAGAGCCGTTCCAAAATCATATCGTCTTTTTTATCCTTACGAATTTTATCTATTTGCTCTATAAAACGTTCCAGAGAGAAACCCGGATCACAAGCATAAGCTGGGCCCTTTGCCCGGCCGCGCGATCCCTTATCAGGCCGCAAGTCATTTCGCCCTTTTTCGTTCAATAAGTTGAGCAGTCTGGCAGGATACTCCAGATCCTCGTCTTCGCTGAACGTCATCGATGACAACAGGTCCCTCAAAAATGCCCTTACATCGATGACCGGACTTTCTCTGAAAACGGGAAGGCATATCATCGACAGCTCACAGGTGGTGACATCGACAAAAATGTAGTCGGTTTCGAAAATAAGTGATGAAATCTCCAGCAAATATTCGTTACACCGCAGGACTGTTTCGGCGATCCCTTTAAGTACTTCCAGGCAGCGCCCTTTTTTCATCTTTCCTGCGATATACTGGGAAAGGCTTACCTTTGAAGTCACGTTGTAAATGAATTGCCGCTCACTGTTCACCTGAACGAATTGGACAGGAAAAATCCCCGGGATCCTGTTGTTGGAAAGCATCCCCAATGTGAACCCGTCCAGTTGTTCTTCCTGCTGCAGGCTATAAGTCAAAAATGTTCCCGCACTCCTGTTTTCAAGCCTAAAACTTTCCATTTAAGATCTCCCGATACTTGAGTTTTATATATCTCCATTTACCGTCGACTTTTACCGGTGCCATTCCGTTGTCGGAAAAGCTCCCGGCATCCTCAAATTTGAAGTCTATGACCGTCTTTCCGCTGCTGTCTATATATCCCCATGCCCCTCCATGCCTGACAGCCGCAAATCCTAATGAAAAGGTCTCCGCGTCCTCAAACTTCGGTTCAATGCGCATTTTCCCGGATCTGTCGGCAAATCCCCACATCCCGTTTTGCTTTACCGCAACCAGACCCTCACCTGACGGGGCCTTGCAGTCTTCATAAGGAGTAGGGAAGATTCGCCTTCTGTCCAGATCGAACATGTAATAATGCCCATCCTTCTTTATAAGGCAGACGCTCCCGCTTCCGATCGTATTGCTCTCATCGAGCCTGATGTGCTCATATCTGTCTTTGATCAAAGGCTCCCCACTTGTATCAATCAGATACCATCCATGATCGTCGCATACCGCAGCGATCCCGTTGCGAAATGTCGACGCAAACTCGAATTCCATGGGGAGAAGCTTGCCGAAAGTGTCAATGTAACCGTAACGCTCACCCCGTTTGACTGCAGCCCTTCCGCTCGAAAAAGAGTAAAGTTCGGTGTAGTTTTCCTCGGTCACCATGTACTTTTTCCCGTTTTTGTCAATGAAATATGACGCTCCATCAACAGTTACGGCCGCCGCGTTGCCGAAAAAGATATCGGCACGGTCGAAGCCGAACGGTTCGATAGATTTCAACTCGCTGTTTATCAAGTAAGTCCTGCCGCCCCTGTCCACTTTTGCAAAGCCGTTAACGAATGCTCCCGCATTGTCATATTCCTCACCAAGCAATTCATAGCGGTACGCGCTTTGGCGGTACAACTTCTCGAGCTTGTCCGAACCCAGCCCGTTTGCCTGCGCACTTCTTACTACGTCGCAACACTTGGTGAAATCCGAATCCTCGAAGTAATGTTCAGCCAACAGTTCATACGCTTTGACCGATTCCGGGTATGTCCGTATGAGTTCCTTCAATTCGTTTCGATACATGGCAGGGTTCCCGTATGCTTTCCATGCATCTGCAAGTCTTAACCTCAATTCAGGCGAATCATCAAGGGAAATCGCCTTTCCGTAAAGGCTTATTGCCGAACCATAGGCTCCCTCGGCAAATTGCTTTTCTGCGAGTTCTGCATACCTGGCGGCCTCATCACTGCCGGTCGGAGCGCTCATATGGGCAATTGCCGCGGTCCATGCTGCAAGAATGACAACGGCAGCGATCCCAATTGCTATGATACGTCTCATCCAGCTCATCCCAAAATTATCAGAAGTATCATACCTGCTAATATGTAAGGTCCCATTGCCAGTCTTGTTTTCGAAGTGGCCCTCTTTGCCGCAATCAGTAAAGCGCCGGCAACAGCCGAGCATATCAGGGTGTACAGGACGAGGGAAAACGTCATCTGAAAGCCCAGTGCTAGCCCCAGAGCGGCAAAGAGTTTGACATCGCCCATGCCGACGCCGCCCTTTGACATAAGGCTGCCCAAGCCAAATACACTTCCTCCAAAAAGCAGACCGATTATCATATCCGCCGCTTTATCCGCCAGCTCGTCCATTCCTGCCGCGACCTCATATATACCGAATACCAGGGCGATTGCAGCGCATATCAAAACATACCTGTTGGGAATGATATGGTGCTTATAGTCAATAAAAGCTACCGGGATCAAAATACCGTACAGACTGAGGATCTTTAATGAGTCGACAGGATCGGCCTTTCTTACAAACATGAGCGTCAAAAGTACTGCCGTTGTCGATAAAATCACTGCAGCCCATAACACGGGCCTTTTTACGTCATCTTTACCATTACGTATTTGCATTGCCGCCTGACCTCACTATCCTGAAAGAGATTTCGACAAACGGATACTTTCCCTGAAATTCTCCGATCTTTTTCGTAAGGTATCGGTCAATCGAATCATGTACTTCGTCACTTGCGTCTTCCGGAATTATTACGGTATATGACACGTAAGCCCTCTCCCCTTCATCCAGTCTGTCACCTAATTCGCTTATCGTCAGCCTGAGCTTTCTGATCGAATGCTCACAGGCTTTGGCCGCCTGAAATCCGTCGTCGTTGTAGCTTTCACTGAATGTGTTTATGGAAACGCAGTTGTGGTATGTACCAGTCGAAGGGTCGTAACCGATCACGCTCCTCATTCCCTCAACTACACCCAAGTCCCGGTATTCCCTGGTATACACCTCTTTGAATAGCTTGCCCCTGTCAAATGCCGGGAGCTTCCAAATGCTTTCGGTGCAATTGCCGTTGTAATAATCTTCAAGTGTATATTCCCCTTCTCCCGTACCTATCGTCCTGTCACCACCAAGCCAGGCTCCGGTAACAGCCCGCTGAGTGACCGGAAGCGATAGTCCGGCTAAAAAAGGTATCTTTACTTTATAGCTTACTTCAAGGTCTATGTCACGGGGCGATCGATCGGGAAAAAGCCTTGACTTATCAAAGCTCAGCCCGTTCCATCCCCCTACTACTCCATGGGATCTCAGATATTTGTCGGTTTCGGTGTCCGGCAGGCCCAGATTGCAGTGGAATACTGCCCTTACAAAATGTCCTGCCGCAAGGCCCGAAATTCGATCTGCAATACTCTCCGACAGCAGTGACAGCAACAACGATATCTGGTCTTCAGCGCTGCCGTAAGACGCATTCCCGCTCCCGTCATAGGCTTCTTCCGATCCGTCCGGATCTCCCCCAAACAGAGCATTCGTAAGCTCGGCCAATGTTGCCAAAGCGGTTCCGTCA
>JAAYMG010000126.1 GCA_012521525.1 Clostridiales bacterium
GCGGCGCCTTGTTTGCGGGTCATGCTTTGCGCCATATGTAAATGTCATGTTCATCAGTCCGGGTCTTTCTTCCTTGTCATCCGTTCCCGCTATCACTCTGGCGCAAAGCTCGATGCCTTCATCAACTATGCCGGCATCAAGTACCTGATGTCCGCCGTACGTTATGTCAAATTCGGTTTGGAATTTTTTAAGGTGCAGCAGTTTTTCCAGGTACTCTTCGATCGACAGCGAAACTCCGAATCCAAGCAGCGTGTTTGAATTGCACGCGTCACCGGAGAATACGATACGGTTTTTCCGATCCAGAAGAACTATACTTCCCGGTGAATGGCCGCCGACACCTATCACTTCGATCTGCCTGTCGCCAATATCAAAGATGTCACCGTCATAAATCGGGAATACCTTGATCGGCCGCTCTGAAGCGAAATCATCTGCATTCAGCAGATCCTTATACTCCGGGCGGGCAGCATGCGCGCACGCTCAAGCTGCTGTTCTCTTGATGCAGGCAAGCTGGAATACAAATACGGAATATCAAGCGGGTGGATATAACAGGCATCGAAATCGTAGTTACCGCCTACATGATCCAGGTGGAAATGTGTATTTACAAGTTTCAGAGGCTTGTCGGTCAGAGTTTCGCAAAATGCCCGCAAATTACCGTAACCGTACATGGTATCGACAACAAGTGCATAATCCCTGCCCTCGATCAGGTATGAGAATACTGGAACCTGAAATTCGTTGAGAAAATCATACCCTATCTGCCATACACGCGGTTTGATTTCTTCTGCTTTGAAAAACGGAACCTTTGACACATACTATTCCCCTTTCTTCAATGTTTTTGATTATTGCTCGGGCATTACCGTGTGCCCGTATAGCATACCCTCTTTTCTGCGATACAGTTTATATAAGTCCTACATCCGTGTTTTTGGCGGCGAATTATCTCAAGATTACGCCATATTCAATTATATTGCATCTTTTAAGGAAATCATATAACGTATTTTGTCATATGCTTGACCGATTTTGTTATAAGCATATCCCTGGGTTCAATATGCTAAAAAGTCCTTGATAATAGAGACTGTTCCTTAACATAGCAGAGTACAAATTTGGATATTTTACCTTTCCCCGTATCCCTTCCGAAATTGGGAAAATACTTCTCCTTATCGCGCAACGAGCGCGAAATGGGGCAATCTACTCATCCCCGTCCCCACATCGAAACCGGATAAAGCACCTGAACACGTGTTATTGGCTCTGTCTCAGGCAGAGCGAAAAATGGGACAAGGCATATGCACTCGCATCCCTTTTTGAAGAACCTTAAGATTTTTTTAAGAATTTTGTCCGGCCAGTTGTAAGAACTGCAGTTTATTATTGTTTCGTGCCGGCCAAGTATGTGATAAAATGGGTCAAACGGGGTGATAACCATCAGTATTAAGTTGGGTGAGCATTATGAACAGTGATATCAATAATCGTGAGCCTTTGGTTCTAGTGGTGGATGACGACAAGGAAATCGTCCGCGCCATCTCAATCACCCTGGAGCGGGAAGGGTACCGCGTATTGTCCGCCTATGACGGCGAAAAGGCCCTCCGACTCGCTTCCGAGAACGA
>JAAYMG010000127.1 GCA_012521525.1 Clostridiales bacterium
CAAATAACTTAATAAAAGTTCATAGATATCCACACAGAGCCATATAACTCAATGGAATTTCATTGATATTCATACATGTCCATATAACTCAATAAAAGTTCATATAAATCCATACAGATCCGTATAACTCATATGAAGTTCATAGTAATTCATACAGGCCCAAATAACTCAATAGAAATTCATAGAAAACCACACAGGTTCATATACCTCAATAGAAACTCATAGAAACAACCCCTCGATGTAAACCAGTCACATCGAGGGGCTATATTGCTTATTCCCTGAATTTATTCCTGATAATGTGCCGCCTGTGTGAGGAAAAGCTCCCTGTACAGGTTTTCTGATTTCATCAGGTTTTCATGGGTGTCAAATGCTGCGACTTCTCCGTTTTGCAGCAGCAATATCCTGTCGCAGAACATGGATGAGCTCATCCTGTGGGAGATATAGATCGCGGTCTGGTCTCCCACAAGGGAGTTGAAGTCTTCATATATTTCCGCCTCTGCAAGCGGGTCCAGCGCTGCGGTCGGCTCGTCGAGGATGATCAATGATGCCTCCTTGTACAAAGCCCTTGCAATGGCCAGCTTCTGCTTCTCCCCTCCCGACATATCCACGGCATCATCGTAAATGGTTTTGTCCAGCCGCGAATGTATACCGTTCGGCAGCTTCTCTATGCGCTCGGTCATATCGATGTCGCCGAGTATTTTTTTGATTTTATCTGTATCCGCTGCCGCATCGCAGGTATTGATGTTTTCTTCGATCGTAAAGGGAAACAGCTGATAATCCTGGAACACTGTAGAGATTTGACGCAGGTAGTCGCTGAGCCTATATTTCCTGATGTCGATCCCGTTTACAAGGATCTCGCCTTCGGTCGGCTCGAACAGCCTGCATATGAGCTTGACGATCGTGGACTTGCCCGCGTTGTTCAGTCCGACTATGGATATCCTCTCACCCTTGTTGATCTTGAAAGAGACGTTTTTCAGGACCATGGGTTCGGATGACGGGTATTTGAAGCTGACATTCCGGAACTCTATCGTCTCGATCTCACCGAGTGTCTCGCCTTCAGCCGACAGCTGCGCGCTGTCCGGAACTTCGATGAATTCGGCAAATGCCGTCAGATGCCCAAGGTGCTGCATGATGTTGAGCACTGACATGAACGCAGACCTGAAAGAACGTATCAGTTCTTCACTTGCGTTGATATAAACCGTAAAATCGCCGATACCTATTTTTGTACCGAATCTGTCCGTCAATACCCTCAATGCTGCATATGCGTATGTAATGAGACTTATGGCACTGATTATCGCCATCTGATATGCATTGGAGTTGCCGCTCTTACGCTGGAGCTCACCCAGCCACTTTGATACTTCCAGGTTCTTTTCCGCCAGCCTGGATATCAGTATTTTATCCAGCCTGTATAGCCGAATGTCCTTTTGGGGACCTATGTTGAAAGCGTTTGAGAAATAGTAGCCGTATTGCCTGTTGATGGGGATCAGCTGCGCAAGCACTTTCTGCTCCTCCGACAGGTAATTCTTCTGTACGATAACTGTCAGAAAAGCTATGCCCAAAGATACCAGCATATACACCGGGCTGAAACTGAACATTATCCCTACTACGGTACCCAACGTCATGATCGCCGATGCAAATGTGATTGTGTTTAAGAGAAGCGAGTCAATGGCACCGAAGTTGTTTACCGCAAATATCGCCCTTTCCTTTATGTCAAGGTACTTCGGGTCCTCAAGGTACTTGTAGTCGACCGACATGACCTTTTCCGAGAAGGCAAGCTCCACCAGATGGCGCAGGACCTCCCTGGACGTGTCCTGTTTTTTCTTTATGTAGTTTGCGAGGACTTGAAGTGCCAGTTTAGCTCCAGCAATGGCAAGGATCACGGTCAGGAACCACCTGGCCTCTCTTCTCTGAGTTATCCCGTCAATAAGCAGCTTCGGAATATATATGTTCACTACCGATGTTGCCGTTATGACCAGCGAGTTGAACAGGAGAAGGAAAACATAGCTTGGACGGATCCTTACGATAAGCCTGACAAAATGTTTCAATACTACGCTTTTTTTCATACTGCCACACCGTTCCCTTCCCTGTAATATTTCGCCTGGGTCTCGAACATCTCCCTGTAAAGGCCGCCCTCGGCCATCAGTTCCTCATGGGTGCCGGACTGGGCTATATTACCCCCGTCCAGGAGCACTATCCTGTCGCAAAACCTTGTGCTTGCGATCCTGTGTGAAATGAAGATCGAAGTCTTGCCCTGCATGATTTCGTTCATTTCCCTGTATATCTTCTCTTCAGCTAGCGCG
>JAAYMG010000128.1 GCA_012521525.1 Clostridiales bacterium
ATCGTCGCAATTCAACAGGACGGATATCCTTACAGATATTTGCGCCTACAGGAACGGAAGGTTCGTCAATATTTCGATGAACGAGGAAATGGGCTTCAGTGCGGAAGAGGTCAAGCAATACACGATCTTCGGTTCAGACATCAACGGGGACAAGATCTTCGACCTGCCGATGGTTGAAACGCTGCCGTCGTATGAGACCCAGAAGTCGTCGGAGACATTCAGGAAAATAATATGGCGCAATTACAACCTCTATGGCAGGGTAACCGAGGTCATGCAGACCTACCACAACAATTCCGACGGATGGTACTTCATTCTTCCCGAGCAGTGGCATGACAACCTGTACATCGACCGACGCGACTATGTAAGCGGAGAACGCACTATCGTCTTCTCGATAATGCCGGAAGGGGCGACGATCCCCGTCGACGTTCTTTCGATATATACGCTCACGGGCGACAACAAGGAGGACCGAAGCAGACTGCCGGGTCGGTTCCGCATCGTTACCGAGCAGACGAAGAGCTCAAGAAGGGACACGATCTTTGCCGCCTATCTGGCCGAGCTGCCGCCGGAGCTTGCGGAGTATGCCATAACCCAGGAGGATGTAGTTAAATCGTTCAAGTTGATACAGACCGAGTGGTTGACCGGGGAGTTGAATTCATGAGAAAGGTTTTAGTTTTGGAAGACGAAGCAAGTATTCGGGGATTCGTCGTTATCAATCTGAAACGTGCCGGATACCAGGTGCTCGAGGCAGAGACCGGAGAGCAGGCTTTGCAGGTACTTGCGGACAATCCGGACGTTTCGGTAGCTCTGCTTGACATAATGCTGCCCGATATGGACGGGTTTGAGGTATGCCGCAGGATACGCTCAAAGAACTCTTCCATCGGCATAATAATGCTCACCGCAAGATCACAGGAAGTGGACAAGGTCACGGGACTTATGACAGGTGCGGACGACTATGTGACAAAGCCATTCTCGCCGACCGAACTCATTGCAAGGATAGACGCGATCTGCCGGCGTGTCGGTATCGAGGAGAGCCCGCCGTCAAACGAGCTCCACAGCGGACCTTTCCAGCTCAACGTCAAGAACAGGACACTGGAGAAGGACGGGAAAAGGATAAGGCTCACACAGGTGGAGTTTTCGATCATGAAGCTCTTCATGGAAAATCCCGACCGCGCGCTTTCGCGTGAAGAGATCCTCAACCAGGTATGGGGAAAGGACTATTTCAGCGACCTGAAAATAGTGGACGTCAACATCAGGCGTCTTAGGATGAAGATCGAAGACGACCCCACGAACCCGGAATTCATCACTACCATCTGGGGATACGGGTATAAGTGGGGGAGATAGTTGCCTGCTGATAGTTTCTGCCGGGTCCGTATCCGACGGTATGGACGAGAGATACTGCGATCTCCTATGGATATATTTTGGGGTGTTGCCAGGCTATGAACAGATCGGGAAAGCTGAAAATATTCGGGATCAGGAAAAGCCCCCGCAATTCAAGGATGCGTGGGATCAAGAACAGGTGGATCGTCAACAGCCTGAGCATTGTCGTTATAATCCTTGTCGTAGTTATCGGATTTTTTTCTGTGTACATCACCGACTACTACTACACCAATTTACTGACCTCGCTTGAGCAAAGGGCACAGGGCACAGCACGTTTTTTCAACAGCTATCTCAACGTGAGTTATTCGGACTACTATACTAGTGCATACCAGTACTCCGAGCGGTTTGAGGAGAAGAACAAGCTTGAGCTGCAGTTTATCAACTCTACCGGGCACATCGACATATCGACATCCGGTCTGGTAGCGGGGAGCACTCCGAACACTCCCGATGTCACCGGGGCGCTGAAGGGCGGCATGCTGTCGTCCTGGATCGGGATAGACCAGTCGACCGGGGAACGCGTACTTGCGGTTTCAGCTCCGCTGCTCTTTTCCAACAACCAGGTAGTCGGGGCTGTACGGTACGTGACAAGCCTGAAGATAGTCGATCGCCAGATAATCACGCTTATTCTGATTGCCTTTTCTATCGGCCTAACTATAATAATATTCGTTATCATGTCGAACCTGTATTTTATCAGATCGATCGTAAACCCTGTCAGAGAAATAAACGAGATCGCGAAAAAGATAGCCGCAGGGAGCTATGGGGTCAGGATCGACAAGGAGTTCAACGATGAGATCGGAGAACTCTGCGACACCATCAACAACCTGTCGGTGGAGATCCGCAACGCGGAAAAAATGAAGAACGATTTCATCTCATCCGTTTCCCATGAGATCCGGACCCCTCTTACGGCCATATCGGGCTGGGGTGAGACACTGATGTATATGGACGACGCGGAGGAGATGAAGAAGGGCGTAGCGATCATAATGAAGGAAGCAAAACGCCTGATGAAGCTTGTTGAGGAACTGCTTGAGTTTACCATGCTGGACAGCGGCCGCCTAAAAATGAGGATGGACAAGATCGATGTTGCCATGGAGTTTGAGGAGGTCGTCTATATGTATATGGACAGCCTCAGGAAAGAAGGCATAGTGCTGGACTACACATTCGACGAAAATATACCGGAAATAACCGGTGACAGCGAGAGGCTGAAACAGGTTTTCTTCAACTTGCTTGACAATGCGGCAAAGCACGGCGGATCGGGCGAGAAGATCGATGCCTCGATCACAAGCGATAAAGACTGGGTGATAATACGGATCAGAGACTATGGACCCGGGATCCCGGAGGAGGACCTTGGCTTTGTAAAGCAGAAATTCTATAAGGGTTCTTCCCAGGCAAGGGGCAGCGGAATAGGACTCGCTATAGCAAATGACGTCATAAATGCTCACAACGGCGAGTTGATCATTGAGAATGCAGAACCAAAAGGGACGCTTGTTACGGTAAAGCTGCCGATAAGGATAAAAGCCAATAAGTAAGCTTCTCTTTTAACAACGCTGAACACGGCGGAGGAAAATGATGACTGAAAGAAAAAACGGACGGGATTTCCGTACAACGATCGGTGGACAGGCTCTTATCGAGGGAATACTCATGCTTGGGCCACAGAAAGCGGCGATCGTGGTAAATACGCCGCAGGGACACCGTGTAAAGGAAATGCAGGTAAAGAGAGTCAAAGACAGATTCCCGATACTGGGACTGCCGCTGATCCGCGGCATGTTCAATTTCTTTGATTCTTTGCGTATCGGTATTGGGGCGCTGATGTATTCGGCAGACTTCGTTGATGACAGTGACGAGAAAGGCAAGTTTGAGCGTTGGCTCGAAAAAAGATTTACCAAAGAGAAAGCCGACAGGTTCGTGATGGGTTTTGCGCTGATTCTCGGGATACTCTTGCCAATAGGGATATTTATCCTCCTGCCGACACTGATTGCAGGTTTGCTGGGAAGTGCCATAGGTTCCGGTATACTCAGGAATCTCCTTGAGGGCGCTCTCAGGATCGCGATCTTCCTTCTATATCTGATGTTCGTCTCCAGGATGGACGAGATGAAGCGAATTTTTGCGTACCATGGGGCAGAGCATAAGTCGATAGCGTGCTATGAAGCCGGTGAAGAGCTGACGGTCGAGAATGTAAGGAAACATTCGCGGCATCACCCCAGGTGCGGGACCAGTTTTCTTTTTGTAGTGATGATCATAAGCATTCTGGTGTTTTCATTTGTGCGGTGGTCGAATCCCGTGCTCCGCGTGATAATGCGCCTGGTCCTGCTGCCTGCAGTCGTAGGGATTAGCTATGAGATAAACAGGTTTGCCGGAAGATATGATAATCTTTTTACAAGGATACTTCGGGCCCCGGGTATGTGGCTTCAGAACCTGACTACAAGGGAGCCCGATGATTCCATGATGGAAGTGGCTATCGATGCCCTCACACGGGTGATACCTGATCAGGAGGGACTGGACCGCTGGTGAGATGAGCCGGCTACCGAGTATAAGCTGTATGGGGGACGGGACGTGGCAACGACATATAATGACCTTTATATGGATATAAGGCAGCAGCTTATCAACAACGGAATTTCCCAGCCGTCTTTGGAAGCTCGTGAAATAGTATCCTATGTCGCAGGAAAGACGAGGGAAGAATTTTTCAGGGACGCCAGGATATATGTTTCGGAACATGTATACCGCGGCTCCTATGAGCTGCTTGAGAGAAGACTCAAGGGTGAACCGCTGGCCTATATAATCGGCGAGTGGGAGTTTATGGGCATCCCGCTCGACATAGATCCGAGTGTGCTGATACCGAGAGTTGACACCGAGCTGCTGGCGGAAGAGGCTATCAAGTGGCTTGACGGGAAAAAAGAGTGCCGCGTTCTTGACCTTTGTACGGGAAGCGGCTGCCTGGGGATCGCAATTGCGATGAACACACCGCCCGATTGCCGGGTGGTTTTGGCTGATATTTCGAAGAAGGCGCTTGCGGTCGCGCGCAGGAATATCAGACGGCATGGACTGACAGGCCGCGTCGCGTGCGTACTGGCCGATGCCACGAAGCCGGGTTCAGTTTCACTGGGCTCTTTTGACCTGATAGTTTCCAACCCACCGTATATACCGTCAGACGATATAATGAAGCTCGATCCTTCCGTTAAAAATTACGAACCGCATATAGCGCTCAACGGAGGCGATGACGGACTCAGGTATTTCAGGTATATAGCATCAGGATACTATCCGCTGCTGAAAAGAGGTGCAGCACTGATGTTTGAATGCGGAATCGGGCAGGCTCAGCATGTTCGGGATATCCTGCTTAAGAACGGCTATTCGGACATCAGGATCCTGAAGGACACCCAGGGTATCGAGAGGGTCGTAACATGTATTCTTGAATAACTCTCTTAAATCAATTAAAATATTGTAAATAATCATTGTACAATCATCGCACAGGCTGTATAATGTTCTTACCAATAAATACCAATCAAGAAGGGAATGCCTGATATGGATAAAAAGAAGGCTTTGGAAACAGCGATCGCGCAGATCGAAAAGATGTACGGAAAGAAATCCGTTATGAGACTCGGCGAAAAAAGCGAGATGGCCGTAAGCGCCATTTCCACCGGATCCCTGACCCTGGACCTGGCGCTCGGTATCGGCGGGATCCCCCGCGGAAGGATCATCGAGATATTCGGGCCCGAGTCATCCGGTAAGACTACTCTCGCACTCCATTGCATAGCCGAGGCACAAAAAGCGGGCGGGGAAGCCGCGTTCATAGATGCCGAGCATGCTCTCGATCCCGTGTATGCCGAGGCACTCGGTGTTGATGTCGATAATCTTCTCATTTCCCAGCCGGATACGGGCGAGCAGGCATTGGAGATCACTGAAGCACTTGTCAGGAGCGGAGCGATAGATATCGTTGTCGTCGACTCCGTAGCTGCGCTCGTTCCCCGAAGCGAGATCGAAGGGGTCATGGGCGAGTCGTTTGTAGGCCTTCAGGCAAGGCTCATGTCGCAGGCCCTTCGAAAACTGGCAGGAGTCATATCAAAGACAAACAGCACAGTTATTTTCATCAACCAGCTTCGTGAAAAGATCGGTGTAGTCTACGGATCAAATGAGACGACTACAGGAGGACGCGCACTGAAGTTCTATTCAAGCGTACGCATCGATATCCGTCGAACCGAATGGATAAAATCCGGTTCCGAAAATATCGGCGGACGCACACGCGCCCGAGTGGTCAAAAATAAGATGGCTCCTCCCTTCAGAGAGGGTGAGTTCGATATAATCTTCGGCGAGGGTATTTCGCGCGTGGGAGAGATCATCGATCTGGGCGTAAAAATCGGCGCCATAACCAAAAGCGGATCATGGTTTTCTATCGGAGAAGAAAGGATAGGCCAGGGCAGGGAAGCCGCAAAGCAGTTCCTGAAGGACAACCCCGAAACTGCGAAAAAGGTGGAAGATCAGATAAGGGCGCTGGTAAAAGATGACCCGTTTGCTTTCTCCAAAGGCAAGGCGGGGAGCAAGGTCGCTCCCGTGAAGATCGCCGGTCAGGGAGTTCCCGCAACTCAACCAGTAGACATTGAGGCAGACGACCTGGATGAAGAAATCTGATTTGACCGATGG
>JAAYMG010000002.1 GCA_012521525.1 Clostridiales bacterium
AACGGAGTTTTAGACGGGCTGCCAGATTCAAGCCAGGTTACGCTCTTTTGATACTCTTTTGATATCAAAAAATCAATTTCAAGAATATCGATGCGGCTAAGCCCGGAACTGATTAAGGTTCTGCAAAAAAAGTTCCGGCCGACTTAGCCGTATTTATTCTGCTTCTCATCTTGACTAAATCACTTTAATATGATACAGTGATAAACAAATAAATCAAAATTCAAAGCGGAGATATTTATGAGACCATATGCGATCCAACTGCCGAACGGGGCAAAGGATAGCCTGTTCAGCGAATGCCGTGTCAGGAGAGAGATGGAATCGGCTCTTGCGGGACTGTTTGAGCAAAGAGGATACAACGAGATAATCCCGCCGACTCTCGAGTATTATGACACCTTTCTCAGGACGGGTAACACTTTGCCGGAGGAAGAGATGTATAAGGTGGTCGACAGAGACGGCAGGATCCTGGTGATGCGCCCGGACCTCACAACTCCGATAGCCCGGGTATATGCAACGAAGCTTAAACAGGCACCCGTCCCGCAGCGACTCTACTATATCCAAAATATCTTCAGGTCGGGACACTCGTTGAAGGGGCAGGACACCGAGATCACACAGGCAGGAGTCGAGTTGATAGGTACGAACGATTTCAAGTCCGACCTGGAGATCCTCAGTCTTGCCGTCAAATCACTTGAGATATGCTCATTAAAGCGGTTCCACATAGAGATCGGGCACTCCGGGCTTTTCCGTGCTCTTGTCAGACAACTCGACTGCGGAGATGAAACCGCAGAAGAGATCCGCCGGTACACCGAACAGAAGAATTTTGCCGCGCTGAGCGACCTGCTTGATAAATACCGTCATATGCCCGCGATGCATTCGCTCACAAAGCTGATAGGGATGTTTGGCGGGGAGGAGATACTGAGCGAAGCAAGGGCTTTGTCAGATGACGAGGGATCCCGGCAGTGTATCGACTACCTTGAGTCATTGTATCGTGAATTAAAGCTTGCCGGCATGGAGGAGTATATCCGTTTTGACCTTGGGCTCGTTAACAGGATCAACTACTATACGGGAATAGTTTTCCTGGGTTATGCCGAAGGGATCGGGGAACCTGTGTTGGCCGGCGGCAGATATGACGGACTGACGGCGGTGTTCGGAGTCGAAGCGCCGGCAACCGGCTTCGGTATAAACTTAAATTCCATCCTGAAACAGTTGCCGCAGAAGCAGGTCGAGCCACGGGAAACCCTGATCCACTATGAGAGCGGAAGGCTTGGCGATGCGCTTGCCCTTTTGTCCGACGACTCGCTCGGACGCAGCGAGCTTTCTCCTTGCGAAACCGTCGAAGAGACATATCGGCTGGCAAAAGCGCGGGATGCAAAGCGTGTAATAATCCTGAAGTCATCGGGCGAGAGGGATGAAATCAATATTGATTCCACGGAGAAAAGATTATGATCGATCGGATGAAGATCGCCCTTACAAAAGGCAGGCTTGAGGAAAAAGCGATAGAGCTTTTTGAAAAGTCGGGTATAAGCTGTTCACCGCTGAAAACTGAGACAAGGAAACTGGTGCATTCGCTTCCTGAGGATCCGATAGACGTCCTTCTTGTAAAAGCGCAAGATGTGATCACCTATGTTGAACACGGCGTGTGTGACATGGGAATCGTAGGGAAGGACACGATACTTGAATATGGCAGCTCTTTCTTTGAAGTGCTGGATCTTAAGTTCGGAAAGTGCAAGCTGGTTTTGGCTGCCAAGGATGGGGAAGACCTTTACGGGAAATACAGGGATCTTAGGATAGCTACGAAATACCCCGGAGTGGCAAGGAACCATTTCGAGAAGAAGGGTATAAACGTTGAGATCATAAAGATCGAAAGCTCCGTTGAAATCGCGCCGCTCGTTGGTCTAGCGGATGCGATCGTCGACATAGTCGAAACAGGAACGACACTCAGGGAAAACGGACTCGTCATTGTTGAGGAGATCGCGAATGTAAGCGCACGTTTGATCGTCAATATAGCTTCAATGAAGATCAAACGCCCACATATACTTGACTTTGTAAGCAGGTTGAGCAGCGCGCTCTAATCGAATATCCGATTAGTGCTATAATAATGAACCTGAATATTTACTCAACCCGTGCTTAAGAAGCAATGTCTGTGAAACGAGGTCTGCGAAAAGGCGATCTAATGAAAGAATTATTCGGAGATAATGTTCAGATTTGGGGCTATTGACCGGAGGAGATCGGAATGATCAGAATTATCCAAGCCAACGGCAAAGATGAAATAGACGCGATACGGGATATTAAGGACCGGTCTTTCGAAATCGGCGCTGAAATCGAAGCGGTCGCCCGAAAAATCATGGATGACATAAAGCGCAGGGGATGGGAAGCGGTACGGGAATATTCACTGCATTTTGATAATGCCGAACCCAGAGAAATATCGAGGGAAGAGATAGATGATGCCTATAGCAAATGCCCCGATGACCTTATAACTGCCATGGAAAAATCCGCGGAAAACATCAGGGCGTATCAAACCGAACTTCTTGCTGCATCGAGGGAATGGAGTGCGGGTGAGGGTATCAGGCTGGGTTGCATCGTACGGGGGATCGAGCGCCTGGGGATATACGTACCGGGAGGAACCGCCGCATATCCGTCTTCTGTACTTATGAGCGCTGTTCCGGCGAGGGTCGCGGGCGTTGAGGAGATAGTCATGGTTACTCCGCCGACATCTAATCTGAATGATGCGGTGCTTGCTGCAGCGAAGATTGCTCAGGTTGACAGGGTGATTGCCGTGGGCGGGGTCCAGGCAGTCGGGGCACTGACCTACGGTGCCGGATTCATCCCGAAGGCGGATAAACTGGTCGGACCCGGAAACGCATATGTAGCCG
>JAAYMG010000129.1 GCA_012521525.1 Clostridiales bacterium
TAGCTGACGGATTCGGGCCGAAAGGAAATTAGCCCTACCGGACTCCGCACCGGGCGGAAGGCCGGATTCACCCCAAAAAAGTGGTTCCCCCGTATTCTGTCTGCACAGAAATTCAGCATTTACAGTATTTTCAGAACCAGTATTCGATTGTACACTTTTACAATTGGTTTACATTTGATCCGGGTTTAAGTTGATTTTCAAATATTTCCTGCGAAATTATGTGGATTTTATATGATTATAGCATTATAAGCAACGGCAGTCAAGACAGTCACCCCTGCGGGTCCTGTCGTCATCTTTCGCCGGTTTATGCTCCGGATCGACGAATGACTTGTCCTTTCTGTCGTCTGTCTGTCGTACGAATGTGACAAACCTGTATGTTTCAGTCTTCCAATCAACCGATCCCGAAAAATCGCATTGCGTTCTCCATGGTCAGACAGGCGGCTTCTTCAGCCGTTATGCCGCGAAGCTCAGCGACCTTCTCACATACAAGTCGGACATATGACGAGTCGTTCCTTTTGCCCCGATGCGGCACAGGAGTCATATAAGGGGCGTCAGTCTCGATCATTATCCGGTCCGGCGGCATGTTGATCACCGTTTCAAGCACGCGCCGGGCATTCTTGAATGTGATCGAACCGGTGAATGATATATACCATCCCATATTCAGGATCCGCTTCGCGTGCTCCCAACTGCCAGAATAACAGTGGAACACAGCCCGGACATCGGGATATCCGCTCATGATGTCAAAGCAATCCTCATGGGCTTCCCTGTCATGGACTATTACCGGAAGCCCGGTCTTACGGGCGATCTCCAGCTGCCTGCGAAACACGGCTTTCTGTACGTCACGAGGCGAAAAATCATAGTGGTAATCGAGCCCTATTTCTCCTACCGCTACCGCTTTGGGATGCCTGAGCAGCTCTTCTATCCTTTGAAAGCTGTTCTCGTCAGCTTTTGACGCCTCGTGGGGATGTATACCCGCCGCGGCAAACAGAAAGTCGTATTTCTCTGCAAGGGATATCTCCTTTTCCGATGTTTCCGCGTCTACGCCGGGTCCGACGCAATATGCCACCCCTTTTTCGGGAAGAGATGACAGCAATTCGTCGACATCGGCCTCAAACTGCTCGTCGTGGTAATGAGCGTGGCTATCAAAGAATACCATTATCTTACCTTGCTTCCCGGCTCGGCTGAATCCGGAGCGAATACCACTACTGCCCTGTCTCCGGAGTCTGCCGCCAAAAGCATGCCCTGGCTTTCTATACCGCGCAGTTTCGCGGGCTTGAGGTTCGCCACGACTATGACCTTCTTTCCTACAAGGTCCTGAGGCGAATACCATTCCGCAATGCCCGACACGATCTGCCTTTTCTCATAACCCAGGTCGAGCTGCAGCTTGAGCAGTTTGTTTGCCTTCTCCACCTTTTCGCATTCGGTGACAAGGGCTACGCGAAGCTCTACTTTTGCAAAATCTTCGATCCCTATGATTTCCGCATTTTCCGGCGGCTGCGGCTTTTCGGTGCTTTGAGCCTTGTTCCCGCTCGCGGCGTCCGAAGATGCTTCCTTCGAAGCCTTCCCGTCACCGGCAGGAGCGCTCTCCCCTGTTTCCTTACCCTTTTCCATCAGTGAAGCAAGCTCGCTCATTTCCTTCTCAAGGTCGATCCTCGGGAAGAGCGGCGCGGAAGTACGGGTGGAGTATTCCCTTGCCGGATCCCACTCATTGATGCTGTTCCACAGAGCGGTCTGGTCAGCCCTGATCCCCAGCAAAGTCAGGATCTTTTCCGATGTTTCCGGCATTGCGGGATATATCAGGATAGCGGAAATACGGATCGCTTCACAGAGTGTTTTCAGCACTGTCGCCAGCCTGGCTTTCCTGGCCTCATCCTTAGCGAGCACCCAAGGCATCGTCTCGTCGATATACTTGTTCGCACGGGATACAAGCTTCCAGACATCCGCAAGGGCATTGGAGAACTGGAGTTCGTCCATCTTCCTGATATAGTTGCTGCAAGTCTCGGCTGCCAACGCCTGAAGCTCCCTGTCGATATCCTCGGTCTCGGCGCCGGCCGGCAGATTGCCGCCGAAGTAGCGTTCGGACATGGCTGTCGTGCGGTTGATCAGGTTGCCGAGATCGTTCGCGAGGTCAGAATTTATCCGGTTTATAAGCGCTTCGTTTGAGAAGTTGCCGTCAGCTCCGAACGGGACCTCACGCAGTACGAAGTAGCGAATGGCGTCCGTCCCGTACCTGTTGCACAAAATGACCGGGTCGATTATATGCGCTCCCGCGGCTTTCGACTTGGACATCTTGTCGCCGTTGATCTGCAGCCAGCCGTGCGCATAGACCTTTTTGGGCAGCGGGATGCCCAGCGCCATCAGCATTATGGGCCAGATGATCGAGTGGAAGCGGACGATATCCTTTCCGACCAGCTGGACATCGGCCGGCCAGTATTTATGGAAGTCTTCTTCGTTATCAGAGTTGTAACCCAGTGCGGTTATATAATTGGACAATGCGTCGATCCATACATAGATCACGTGTTTCGGATCGAACTCGACGGGTATCCCCCATTTGAACGAAGTCCTTGATACGCAGAGGTCCTCAAGGCCGGGCTTTATGAAGTTGTTGATCATCTCGTTTACCCTTGACTGCGGCTGGAGGAATTCGGGGTTCTGCTCAAAGAACTCAAGCAGCCTGTCTGCATACTTCGACAGCCTGAAGAAATAGCTCTCCTCCTTCGCCATTTCCACCGGGCGTCCGCAGTCGGGGCACTTCCCGTCCTTGGCCTGCGTTTCGGTCCAGAATGCTTCACAGGGAACACAATAAAGCCCTTCATATTCACTTTTGTAGATGTCCCCGTTTTCATAGAGCTTCCTGAATATCTTCTGAACGGCCTCTTCATGGTACTTGTCGGTCGTCCGTATGAAGCGGTCATGCGAAATGTTCATGAGTTTCCAGAGATCCTTGATACCGCCCGGCCCTTCGACGATCTCATCCACGAATTGCTTGGGCTCCTTTCCGGCGGCAAGGGCGCTTTTCTCGATCTTCATCCCGTGCTCGTCCGTTCCGGTCAGAAACATTACGTCGTATCCCTGCATCCTCTTCAGCCTAGCCACGGTATCGGCTGCCACGGTCGTATAGGCGTTTCCGATGTGCAGTTTTCCCGACGGATAATAGATCGGCGTCGTGATCTAAAATGTTTTACGTTCCATACCATTCTCCGTTTCTCCGGCGGTATTGTCTTTTTTTCTTATAAAGGACCGTCTGTCGTTCGCAGGTCGTACAGCGATCCCGCAAAACCAAAGCCAAAATAACACTGTTTTGTTATTATAATGCTCATAACTGCAATTTACAAGTCCCGTATATTGTTATCGGCGTTTTTTCACTGTATTATGATGATTTTCATATAATACGTTAGAATTTCCGGAAAGGAGCCGCTTTTTCATGTCTGTATCAAATCCGGATCGGTACGATCGGTCCTCCGAAAAAGATCCTGTCCCCGACCGCCTTACCGTCGAACAGATCAGGGGCGTGTGGGACCGTGTCATCAAAGCGTCGGGCAGGCCGGCCGAAAAGTTTGAGGCAATACTGCCGGAGATCCTTGCTCTCGCGGCGGGAGAAAAAGAAAAGCCTGAGGATACGGGACGGCATGATGGCAAATCGTCTTTCAAGGAATATAACGTTTATGATGATATATCCCAAAGTATATATGGATACGACAGCTCAGATACAGTGGAATCGTCACCTTATCCCGGACCGGACCAGGATCGATCCATATCCCATGGATATCTGAGTCCTGACGAGGATAAGGCAACCGGAACAAATACGCAGTCTCCGCATTCCGGATCAAATTCTAATACTGAGGTCCAGCTTCCTAATCTTGAATCCCCTGATCTTGATCAGTTTATCGCAAAACTTATATATAAACAGCTCGAGCAAAGCGCGATCTGCAATACTCTTGCGAGGAATGCCCCCACTCGCAGGGCTCAAAGGCTTCTGTCCCTTATTTCAAACAGGGATTACTCAGCGGCAAGGAGCCTGGCTTCCATGCTAAGCGACAGCGGCAACCTCCGTTTGAATGGCATGGGCAGCCCGCAAACGGCCGCCTATTACCGCTCGGCGATACGGGATGCATGGAAAAATGAGACCTCTCTGACAGCGGAGTGCGCAAGCGTTTCCGAAAAGACGGAAGACGTTCCGCTCATCCAGATACTGTTGAATGCCGCCAGGTGGCATGCCGAAAATGCGGTCGAACTGAAAAGGCTTATTGAGCAGCGCCTTGACTTTGGCTGATACCCTTTGTGATCCAGCGCAAACCTCCCAGTGAGATCACTCCGCAGGCGGCATAATATAGCAGGCTTCTTCCGTGATCGACCGGCAGGCTGTAGACAACCTTCGCGATAACAGGCCCAAGAAACGTCACGAAGCTGAGATAGATCGCGATCGTCCCATAAAAAACGCTGAGACGCGGCTTGCGGAGTCCGAATTCATAACCTGCCAGCCTGTAAAAGAATAACGTACAGAAAACTACAGCAAACAACTCATAAACATAGTACTCGATTACCGGGTCGACCGAGCGATCGCGGTATATCAGTATCAGCCAAAAGCAGCACCAAAATACCGGCACGATCGAGAAGAAAGCATAGTCCTTCCCGGGCTTTGCCATCCTTACGATCAATGATATGGCTGATAAAACTGCAAGAAGCATCAATATAAGCTCGGATGTCAGCAGCATCTGTCTTCCCTTCACATAGTCAAATGCGGCTGCCGCGATCAAAAGCATGCTTCCTGCTGTACTTACCGTCTTTGGCAGGGTATTGTCATTGCCCGATAACAGGTGCAGTCCGTCCGACAGTTTCCCTCTTAAAAGAGCCGAAAGGACTGCGGCAAAGACGATAAATGCGACGGTGAAAAGCCGCATGACCAGTACAGATCTGTCTCCGGGCTCCATCAATCCCGTTTCCGCATCAAATGCCCGGGATAATTCAACAGCGCGAAATACCGCGCCACAGATCCCCATCATCACTGAAAACACCGGAAAAAACACATAAGCTCTTTTCTGCATATATCTTCTTTTCCTCAGCTTTATCATCATTTTTTCAAGAGTTTTTGAGAAGCCGCTGCTCCGAAATCATTCTCCGGTTATTGTAACACAGTTTATGGCCAAGTTCCAGTTTTTTATAAAAAATGCGGCGTTTGCCGGACAGGTATAACCTTTATAAAAAATAACCGCTGTCCCTTACTCTCATCGAAAATGTTCCGGCAGCCTGAACAAATGTTTGATTTTCGCCGCGGGCTATGGTATAATGCACCATAGATTACAAAATCCTCAGTAATGGACATGCTGGAACGGAGTGTGGATATGAAAGAGTTAACACCAAAGCAGCGTCAGGTCTACAACTTTATTGTCAAATTTACTTCCGAGAACGGCTATCCCCCTTCCATCCGTGAGATCTGCGCCTCGGTAAACCTCAAATCCCCTTCATCGGTCCATGCCCACCTGAAGACCCTGCAAAACTTCGGCTATATCGAAAAGGACACGCGCAAGACCCGGGCTCTCACGGTCCCTACCGCAAAAATGGTCAGGGAAAACAAGGTCCCGATCCTCGGCAGAGTACAGGCCGGCGCACCCGTTCTGGCTGTTCAGGAAGCCGAAGGTTTTCTGCCGTTCGACTCCGAAGGCATGTCCGGCGAATTCTTCGCACTCAGGGTCAACGGAGACTCCATGATAAACGCGGGGATCCTGGACGGCGACTATGTTATCGTCAGGCAGCAGTCCACCGCGGATGCGGGTGAGATCGTGGTCGCCCTCATCGAGGATGAGGCGACGGTCAAACGCCTGGCATACGTGGGAAAACATGTCTGGCTTTTGCCCGAAAATCCCGAATACAGTCCTATCGACGGCAACAACTGCTCGATCATCGGAGTCGTAAAGGCCGTCTACCGCAGATACTGAAACCGTACGATATTATACGGGATGCGCGGAACCTGTGTTTCCTCGCATCCCGTTTATTTTCCGTTTTCCTCCCTCAGTCCCCCATGTAGCGGAATCCGTGCATGAAACCGTCTATCCTTGGGGACATAACGTCTCCTCCTATTACCTTCCCGTCATATACCAACAGGTTTATAAGCACACCCTCTTCACCGGTAGGGTAGTTCAATATCCTGTATGTATACCTCGTCACCCTGCATCCGGCGTAGTCCCACAAATCCAGCCCCTGTGCTTTCTGTATCAGGTTATAGTTCAAATATACATCGTCAAACTCCCTGGGTATCGTCACTTCAACTATTTCAGGCGGTTCGTCCGCTACTTCCCATCCGAACGATCTTATAAATGCTTTCCTATCTTCCTCCGTTTCCGCAACCCCATAAGCCGCACGGCTATCCAGCTCCGATACCAATGTTATCAAACCCAACATAAATAAGCCCGCAACGGCAACGACGACGGCAAGACCTTTTCTTGTCATCTTTCGGGTAAAATTGAACAAGCTTGCACCCCCTCCGCCGGCAAACCGAAACACTCTCCATACATAATTTGTATGTGATCGATAGAAGCAAAATGTCTAATGGTTATATTAAACAAATATTTGAGGCTTACGCTTCTTTTTATTGTTTAACAGCTTGCCATTCATTGGTGTGTGATGTATAATATCCAATGGTAAATTCTAATACTTATATTCCGTCTACATAAAATGCAAATACAATGAAAAACAAGGTTTTAGGAGGTTCATCTATGGCAAAAATCAGGACCGGTATTATCGGGTGCGGCGGAATAGCTAACCAGAAGCACATGCCGTCGCTGCAGCACTATTCTGACAGAGTCGAAATGGTCGCTTTCTGTGACATCATCCCGGAGAGGGCCGAAGCCGCTGCAAAGAAGTACGGCACTCCCGACGCCAAAGTTTACACCGACTACAGGGAACTGCTTAAGGATCCTTCGATCGATGTCGTCCATGTTTTGACACCGAATGTATCGCACTGTGAAATCACTGTTGCGGCTTTTGAGGCCGGCAAGCATGTCATGTGCGAAAAGCCCATGGCGGCAAACACCGAAGACGCTCAGAAAATGCTGGATGCATGGAAGAAGAGCGGCAAACTGTTCACGATCGGCTACCAGAACCGCTTCCGCACCGACAGCCTAACACTCAAGAAGCTGTGCGAAGACGGCTTCCTCGGCGACATCTATTTCGCAAAAGCGCATGCTATCCGCCGTCGCGGCGTTCCCACCTGGGGCGTATTCCCTGACAAGTCCAAGCAGGGCGGCGGTCCGCTGATAGACATCGGTACTCACGCTCTTGATCTTACGCTTTGGATGATGGACAACTATAAGCCGAAGTCCGTAATGGGCAAATCCTTCGAGGTCCTCGGCAAGCTCCTTGAGCCGGGCAACCAGGGCAATATGATGGGCACCTGGGACAACAAGACCTATGAGGTGGAGGACTCCGCTTTCGGTTTCGTTACCATGGAAAACGGCGCAGTCATTTACCTCGAAGCTTCCTGGGCACTCAACATCCTCGATGTCCGTGAAGCCCAGACAACTCTCTGCGGCACCAAGGCCGGCGCCGACATGGTCGCTGACGCTCCCGGTCAGACCGGTCTGAGGATCAACACCGTTGTCGCCGACAAGATGGCAGTCATCAAGCCCGATGTCGGAACACCCAGAGGCGTTGACTTCTTCCCGGGCGCCACTCTGCCTCCGCAGCTCATGGAAGCGAAGCTCTGGCTCGATGCGATCGAGGCAAACGACCAGAACGTCCTCATCGTACAGCCCGAGCAGGCGTTCGTCGTAACAAAGATCCTTGATGCCATCTATAAGTCCTCCGCAACCGGCCAGCTGATCACATTCTGATCGCCTTATTCAGGGTCATGACCCACTGGCCATCTGTAATCGGTTATTGATAGCGTATACCTGATCGGATAGTGAGAAATCCTGCGCAAGTCATTCATATGGCTTGCGCAGGACGAACGTAAAGAAAAGTATTTAACAATACATGCACAGAGGGAGTTTATTATGGATAGAATCTACCTCGCCACATATTCATTCGGTATGGAATCGAATATGAATATGCTGGAAAAGATCCGCACCGCAGCCGAAATCGGCTACGTCGGTGTCGAGCTCTCAGGTGGTTACGAAGGACGTTCCGCAGCCGAGATCAACGCTGTGCTGAAAGAAACCGGCATGGAAGTCATCTCGTCACATGTAATGCTGAACAATATCGAGCAGGAGCTGCCTTTCCTTTCCGAGTTGGGCGCAAAGTTTGCGATCTGCCCGATGCACCACTTCTCTAACCGCGAGGAGACATTGGAACTTGCAGACAGGCTGAACGAACTGGGCAGGAAAGCCTCCCGATACGGGA
>JAAYMG010000130.1 GCA_012521525.1 Clostridiales bacterium
CAAGGGACATGGGGAGCCTTTTGAGTTGCGACAGCACATTCGGAGATGCGGTAAATAGGTTGATATCCAGAGCTTCCGGAGGGGTAAGGGCATTTTTGACCCCGTATACTCCGGCATGTATGAGCAAGGCAAACGCAAGATACGGGTTGGTCGTTGGATCGGCAGAGCGCAGTTCGGCGCGGGTAGCTGCAGCATGCGCGGCAGGAATGCGGATCAGCTGGCTCCGGTTTTCCGACGACCAGGAAATATAGGCAGGAGCTTTGTGCGTACCGAAACGCTCATAGGAGCTTTCGCAGGGATTGAGGAACAGTGTCATCTCCCTGATCTTATCCATGATGCCCGCGATCACCTGATAAAGCTGTCCTGCACTGCCTACGGAAATGTTTATGTGCATGCCGCTGCCGGCCTGATCCTTCAGGGGTTTGGGAGAAAAGTCGGCATAAAGGCCGTTGCGCCATGCGACAGTCTTTACGACTGTCCTGAATGTTACGGTGTTGTCCGCGGCGGTCAGGGCATCGGAATAATGAAAGTCGATCTCATTCTGGCCCGGGCCCTCCTCGTGGTGGGACCTTTCGGGCTGGATGCCCATCTGTTCAAGGGTCAGGCAGATCTCCCGGCGGATATTTTCTCCCTTGTCATCGGGTGAGACGGCCATATACCCGGCGTTGTCATACGGGATCTTTGTGGGCTCTCCCGCTTCATCCGTCCTGAAAAGGTAGAACTCAAGCTCCGGGCCGAAGCGGAAATCCAATCCGTGTTCTTCGGCTACGGCTATGGCTTTTTTCAGAATGCCGCGAGTATCCGCTTCGAGGGGTCTTCCGTCCGGGTAAGTGATATCGCAGAACATTCTAACCACTTTGCCGGTCTCCGGACGCCAGGGGAGCCGGACGAGTGTTGACGGGTCGGGGTGCAGGAACAGATCGGAGCGCACCCTCCCGCCAAACCCGGCAATGGCGGAAGCATCGATCGCAATGCCGTGTTGAAAGGCACGCGATAACTCACCGGGCATGATGGCGATGTTTTTCTGCTCGCCGTAAACATCGCAAAAAGCCAGACGTATGAATTTTACGTCTTCTTCCTGCACATACTGTATGATTTCTTCCGCTGTGAATTTCATGGCTATATACCTGCTTTCTTTCAGTTTTTCGTACGTAACTGTGGTATACCACCACATACTCGGGTAAGAAAGACATCTGCTCGGCGGATAAGTTATATCTGCTCAATTGAGAAAATCAAAAAACGAAGATACTCACGGAAAAGCACGGCTTCCATCGATGAGCATCTTCGTTCACGCCGCTACTTTACCCCATTTCGGTGCAAATTGTCAATAATGTTTTTGAAAAAATTTGCATAGCTCCTTGACAAATGATTCGACAACGGTTATAGTTTCGTCGGGACACTGGCGTCTCAAATTCTTGTCCTGAGGATGCCTTTGTCTCTTTTTACTTTTTCGAAAGGTGATCTGATATGGCCCTTCCTGAGTTTTTCGCAAGTAAGGAAAAAACCAAACATGTGATCTGCAGGAAACACATCCGTGAGGAATGCGGCGTATTCGGCGTTTTTTCGACAGAGCGTGCCGAAGTGGCTTCTTTTGCCTACTATGGCCTTTATGCCCTGCAACACCGGGGACAGGAGAGCGCAGGTATCGTCATAAACGATGGCGGGGTCTTCACTTTTCACCGTGATGCAGGACTGGTCAGTGAAGTTTTCAGCTCGGAACGTCTGAAATCGCTCGGAACGGGCAACATTGCTGTAGGGCATGTTCGCTATGCCACCACCGGTTCCGAACTGCTGAACAACATACAGCCCATTCTTATCAACCACCACAAGGGGCGTATGGCACTGGCTCATAACGGGAACCTGACAAACTCCTATGAGCTCAGATACGATCTGGAGCAAAAGGGCTACATTTTCCATACGACGACGGACAGCGAAGTGATTGCATATATAATCGTACAGGAGCGCCTTCATACGACTTCCATCGAGGAAGCAGTGTACGAGGCCATGGGACGGATCGAAGGAGCATACTCGCTGGTCATTTCATCTCCTTCCAAGCTGATCGCAGTAAGAGATCCGCATGGATTCAGGCCGCTCTGTATGGGAAGGACCTCCGACGGAAAGATCGTGTTCGCATCCGAAACCTGCGCACTGGATGCTGTCGGAGCCGAATTTGTACGTGATGTGCGACCGGGTGAGATCATTACAGTCAGCAGCAACGGCATCAAGACTGACGAGCGGCGCTGCAACAGCAGACCCAAAAGCCTTTGCTCGTTCGAATTTGTATATTTTGCAAGACCGGATTCGGTAATTGACGGTGCCGCAGTTAATATCGCCAGGCAGAAAGCCGGTGAGTTTCTGTTCGCGGAGCACCCGGCAGAGGCCGATGTCGTCATCGGTGTACCCGACTCCGGGCTGGATGCGGCAATGGGCTATGCCCGCGCTTCAGGTATTCCATATGGGATCGGGTTTACAAAGAACAAGTATATAGGAAGGACGTTTATTGCTCCTACACAGGAACAACGGGAAGTCGGTGTCAATATAAAGCTGAATCCGGTCAGGAGTGTGGTCGAAGGGAAGCGCATCGTCCTTGTCGACGACTCCATCGTCCGGGGTACCACAAGCAGGGGTATAATAAAGTTGCTGAAGAAAGCGGGAGCAAAAGAGATCCATATGCGCATCAGCGCGCCGCCTTTTGTGGCACCCTGTTATTACGGGACCGATATCGATAATGCGGAAAACCTGATTACTAACCGCCACAGTGTGAAGGAAATCGCCGAAATTATCGGTGTGGATTCGCTGGGCTATCTAAGCGTCGAAAACCTTCTGCGCATAGCGAAGGGGTGTGAGGGCTTTTGCACCGCCTGCTTTGGGGGAGGGTATCCGACTGCGGTCCCCACCCACGCCGAAAAGGACAGGTTTGAAAGAAAGCTGAGGCAAAGCATCAATGCGAGGAGGTAAATTCATGAAAAATTGCGCAATCGTCGGGATAAACTGGGGTGACGAAGGAAAGGGCCGCATGGTGGATCTGCTTGCGCAGGATTATGACGTGGTGGTGCGTTACCAGGGCGGCGGAAACGCCGGACACACAGTTATCAACGAATACGGGAAATTCGCCTTGCATCTGCTTCCTTCGGGAATTTTCCGGAACGGTGTCGTGAACATCCTGGGCAACGGAGTCGCGCTTGATCCGGAAAACCTGTGTAAGGAGATAGAAACGGTGACTTCAAAAGGGGTCCCCGTCACTCCCGAGAATCTCAAGATCAGCGACCGTGCCTCATTGCTGCTTCCTTGGCATATCGCTCTGGATGAGCTTGAAGAAGAGCGATTGAAGGATAAAAAATATGGTTCCACAAAACAGGGCATCGCTCCGTTCTACTCGGACAAATATCTGAAAAAGACCATTCTGGCAGGTGAGCTTTTCTATCCGGAGTATCTTGAGAGACACCTTAAGGATCTGCTGGAGTGGAAAAACCTCATTCTGACTGCTTACGGAGCCGGGCCATATGATTTTGGACAGGTTCGCGATCATCTGCTCGAGTATGGCAACAGGCTGAAGCCATTTATCTGCGACACCGGCGACTGGCTGCGCAGGGCGCGGTCCGAGGGGAGAAGCATCCTGTTTGAAGCCCAGCTGGGTGCGCTGCGCGACCTGGACTACGGGATCTACCCATATACTACTTCCTCCAATGTCCTTGCGTCCTATGCACCTGTCGGCTCGGGGTTGCCTGACGCGAGGCTGGATGAAGTAGTCGGTGTGGTCAAAGCTTATTCCACCTGTGTCGGAGAAGGGCCTTTCGTCTGTGAATGGTTCGGGGAAGAAGCCGAGAGACTGAGACGATCCGGCGAAGAATACGGTGCGAAGACCGGCAGGCCTCGCCGTGTCGGGCCATTCGACATCGTTGCTACACGATACGGAGTACAGGTACAGGGTGCAACTACGATCGCTCTTACAAAGCTCGATGTGCTCAGCTATATGGAGCGGATTCCTGTATGCAGTAAGTATATCGTCAATGGTGTCGAGACTGACAAGTTCCCGTTCCCCGCGGCTTTAAGGGATGCAAAA
>JAAYMG010000131.1 GCA_012521525.1 Clostridiales bacterium
CAGTTCCTTCATGGTTTCAGGATCGTCGTTGATGCCCCTCAACAGTACGCTTTGGTTTCCGAGCGGGATGCCGGCATCTACGATCGCTTCGCACGCTCTTTCCGCGTCCTTCGTAATTTCCCGCGGGTGGTTGAAGTGCGTATTGATCCATATGGGATGGTATTTCCTGAGCATTTGTAGAAGTTCTTCGGTTATACGCATCGGCAAGACGACAGGTACGCGGGTGCCGATCCTGATTATGTCTACATGTTCAATGGAGCGAAGTCCGGAAATGATGCGTTCAAGCCGCTTCGTGTCCATGACAAGAGGGTCGCCGCCCGATATGAGCACATCGCGGATCTCGGCATGCGAGCGTATATATGACAGTGCTGTGTCGAGCCGGCTTTCACTGATGATTTTGTCTTCCTCTCCGACCACCCTTCGCCTGGTGCAGTGCCTGCAATACATTGAGCAAATATAGGTTACCAGAAACAGCACTCTGTCCGGATATCTGTGAACTATACAGGGAACGGGGCTGTCGGCCTCTTCGTTAAGAGGATCGCAGAGGTCGTTTTCGCATACATAAGTCTCGCTGATCGACGGAACAGCCTGCTTCCTGATAGGGTCATTCCTGTCTTCGGGCCTTATCAGTGAAGCATAATAGGGCGTGATCGCCATTCTGAATTTCTCAAGGCACTTTGAAATATCCCTCTTTTCCCGGTCCGACAATTCAATGACCTTTGACAGATCGTCGACGGTTTTTATCCTGTGTGCCATCTGCCATTTCCAGTCGTTCCAGGACGGGTCTGCCCGCATTTCACCGATGCATGTCATCGTGCCTGATCGCCTCGATCCTTCATGCCAAGGCGGTTCAACGCCGCGCCCAAAATACCGTTGATCAGATCGACATAACCTATTCCGCTGTATTCGGCAAGCATAGGATAGTCGCTGTAACCGGGTGCCAGCCCCGGCAATGGGTTGATCTCCAGGAAGTAGATTTTTCCGTCCTCCGACATGCGGTAATCGATACGTGCTGAATCACGGCATCCGAGAGCGTTGAATATAGTTTCCGACATCCTGACCATTTCTTTTTCCTGTTCCGGGGTCAGATCGGCCGGGCACTTGTATTCAATATACTCTTCGTAGTTTTGCTTGACGTTATAACTGTATATGCTGAAGTTTTTACCATTTTTCTTTTTAAAGATGATTTCCATGGGAGGGAATACTCTGATATCGCCCTTGTTGCCGAGCAATCCGACAGTGAATTCGCGGCCCTCTATGTACTCTTCAGCCATCATTGGGCAACCATACAGCCTGAAATTCCTGTCAAGGACTTCCCTCAGCTCATCATAGGACATCACGATGCTGCTATCCGAGATCCCCTTGCTGGAGCCTTCAGCGTTCGGTTTTATTATCACCGGGTACTGCAAACGGGGCTTGCGTATGATATCGCCGGGTGCAAACAGGGCAAACCTGGGTGTCCTGATTTTCAGAGGTGACAGAAATTTTTTGGTCATTGCTTTGTCGAGAGCGATCAGGAGCGTTGCGCTGTCGGATCCTGTGTACGGTATGCCAAAAAAATCAAGCATTGCCGGAACCTGTGCTTCACGACATCTCCCTCCGATACCTTCGGCTATATTGAAAGCGATGTCGATTCTTGCTTTTTTCAGATTCTCCGGCAATGCTCTGTCGGCTTCGAGCAATACGACATTGTGTCCTTTTGAGGCAAGTGCGGATTTGATGGCAGTTATCGTATCAATACTGTCATATTCAGCTTCCTCATCGATCACTTTTGTCCTGATGCCCTTTTTTAGATTGTAGATCAGACCGATGTTATATGCGCCGTCGGGCAGGGGGTCTTCCAGTTCAAACTGTTCCACAGAAAATTCACCGCCTTCTGATTTGATAGCATCAGTATAGTCCTATCTTCAGAAAAATCAATGCCATTTTTGACAGTTTGTGGTGACGCCCGGCGGCTCATTTTCGTTATTTTGATGCTAAAGTTTCAGCCTGTTGGAAAAAGTACGAGTATATGTTATCATATGATATAAATAAAGGGCATATATGGCAAAGTCGCGAGATTACCAAGGCTCGGATCGGAAAGGAGGATATGCATTTGAAAAGACGGGTATCGCCGTTCGTGGTCGCCATTCCCGCGTTTATTATCATCGCGGTGTTCAAAGTGTGGCCGATAATAAACACCTTCGTTTTATCATTCTTTAAGTACAATCCCACGAAGGGCTTGCTCGGCGAAGAGTTTACAGGGCTGGGAAATTACGGTGAGGTTTTCGGAAGCTATTACATAATGCGGATCTTGTCAAACACGATAATTTTGACACTGGTTCCTGCATTGGTTACTGCTCTGGCGGCTTTTCTCGCTGCATTGTTGATATTGAAATTGCCCAACCGGTGGACACGTTGCCTTGCCCTGACTGTGTTGGCCATTCCTGCATTCGTTCCGGTAAGGGTGCTTTGCAATTCGATCACGGAACTTGTGGGCCATGGATCATATTTGAGCCGATTGCTTATAAACGGAGATCTTATTGATCCCAGATACATAAGCGAGACCACGGGAACAGTACACCTTATGACTGTGCCTGCATTATACCCTGTAATATATACCGCGGCCGAAACACTCAAATATATGTTCTTTCCTGCTGCCTTTGGTGTCCTTGCGGCTGATGAAGGTTCAAGCTTCAAGGGTAATGCGTTGACAGTTCTGCGTGTTGCGTTTGGTTACATTATTGTGCGTTTTGCGTTTTTCATGTTCGCAAACAGGGATCTGTCATTCAATTTGAATAACCCGATGGTATATGGTACAGCCGATATATTCACTTATTTTACATACAGAAAGGGCATATTGGAAGCAAATTACGGAACGACATTCGCCATCGACAGTATCAGGATAATGACGCAATTGCTGTTGAACCTGTTGCTTTTCCTGTGCCTGAAAGGTATTATAAATGACATGCGGGAAGTCAGATTTGGCATGTCCCTGCAAAAAAATAAAAAACCTGCCTGGATCGCAGCGGCTGCAGGCTGCATCCTGGTCGGCTTCGGAAGCATAGCTATCGTTGCACACCTGGTTTCCGGCATTTTTGGATCCGGAGTAAAACTTGCCGATGTATTGTCAAATCAGTCAATCATGCAATCTGTTCTGATGAGCTTCATATATTCATTTTTGTCAGCAGTATTGTTCACAGTTATTTCAGTTCTTCTTGCATACCCTTTGACAACAGGAAGCAGAGTTTATCCCGTTATTTTGCTCCTGATGGCGGGAACAGGTTTTATAGTATATGATTACCTGCTGTTTCGCCAAGCGGGACTGCTCGACAGCGGCATACCTGTCATACTTTCAGGCGGCATCCAGGTTTGGGGCGCGCTTTTGATATATTTGCTCGCACGAAATCATCTGAAAGGTGTCAACAGTTTTTGGGTATATATCAAGAAGATATTGCCGATGATTTTAGTCACATTCTTCCTGAATTTCGCCTTCACCTGGGGCAGCGAGGACGCCCTGTTTTACATTGTTGATCGTCAGAAATACCCTGTCAGTTTAACGATCCGGGAGCTGTTCATCATGGGCAATTACCCCTTGATGATGCCGGGGGAACTTGATGAGAATGCCGTGAGAGGTTTCAGATCATTGGCTGAAGTTGTCGTTTCCGTACCTCCTGTAATAATGGGATGGCTGCCGATATGGCTAAACAGGGTCATTTTCAGGAACGAACAGAGAGAATCCGGCCAAACAGAAGCAGGGATGACAGATAACGGGTATATCGAGTATATCGGGTATATAGAAAACGGACAATCGGATCAGGCGGATCAAGAAAAAATTAATAAGGAGTAATCATATGAAAAGTATCAAACCCGGAAGAGGCCCGTCGATGATGGGCGGTTTCATGAGCATAGCGATGGCTGCGTTCGGTCTGATATGGACTTTTATGGCGGCAAGCATGGGCGGCGGGCCTTTCGCGCTTTTCGGTGTCATTTTCATCGTAGTTGCAGTTGTACAGGCAGTATATAACTTCAAGAACGCAACAGGTGAAAACAGGTACTCGGTATTTGATATAACAGACGCCGGAGAGGAGCCCGACCCGCTTGATGAGAGGTTCGGTAAAAGTCGGGAAGATAAGGCTCGTACAGATGAACCAAAAAGCGGTGAGGGTTCTTTTTGCCCGTATTGCGGCGCGAGAGTCGAAGAGGATTACGAATTCTGCAGCAAATGCGGAAAGAAACTGCCATAAAAAGAGCAGTCTGTTCCGGCTGGACGTTATAACACCGGTCGGTGTAGGTGTATGCAGTTCTTTACCACTTGTGGTTTGACTTTCTGAATGAATCGAACTCCATCTTTATATCGGGATTGCATTTGAAAAATTCAAGCAATGCATTAAGATTCTTTACCGTGGCAGGATACAGAGAATGTTCGATCAGTTCGGTCTCCTCAAGGGGGTCGTCACAGCCTATCAGTGTGAGGAAACGCTCAACCACTTCGTGGCGGCTAATAAGGTATTCGCCCAAATCGCGTCCGGAATCGGTCAGCTGGATTATGCCATATCTGTCATAATCGACGAGACCCATCTCGGAAAGCCTTGTGATCATCCTCGATGCCGATGATGGTCTTACATGAAGGATTTCCGACAATTGACCGATACGTGCATAACCTTTCTCCCTGCACAACCGGCAAGTCATTTCCAGATAATCTTCCAGAGCGGATGTGAGCTGGCCTTCATGACGGTTTGCCAGCTGGTAGCCCCGTACAGTGCGATAATAGTCATCGTTCATGTTATCGACCCGCTTCGCTGTTTCTATGGCACATATCATACTATGCGAACTATGTTGATTTTAGTAGCATATATTGGCGTAGAGCAAAGGTTTTGCTCTACGCTAACTTTTTGGAGGGGAATATGTGCAGCTCATGCATTGCGCTCAATCGGCTCCCTGTCGGGCAAAAAGCCGTCGTTACGTCGATACTGCTTGAAGGCAATGCCAGAAAAAGGCTTATGGACCTCGGCCTGATAGAGGGTACCGAGGTCAAATCTCTATACAAGAGTCCGGCCGGCAATCCGATCGCATATATGTTTCGCGGCGCAGTGATAGCCTTGCGAACAGACGTCTCAGAGAAAATATTGGTGACATATTAATTATTGGTGACATGTTAGTTCCTTTGTAAGGAACGGTTTATAGCATGATAAACGCAACCGTGTTGATATATAGACTTATGTTGACTGGTCATCGGGGGAATCTTATGGGCACAACTGTAAATATGCCGGTCTATCCCGGAAGGAACATCGGTAATTTTGGACCTGACATTGTAAAGGAGA
>JAAYMG010000132.1 GCA_012521525.1 Clostridiales bacterium
CCTTCGGCAATAGCCGCTTCAAAATCTCCGCTCATACCCATGGAAAGGATGTCCATAGATACATTATCGTATTTTTTCCCTCTTATGTCAACAAAGAGTTTGTACATTTCAGAGAAATATTTCATATTTCCGGAGGAAACATCGGCTGCGGGAGGTATCGCCATCAAACCCCGCAACTTTATCCCTTCGAGTCCGGATATCATGGCCGCAAGCTCATCCGCAAATTCGGGGTCGACACCACCCTTTGTCGATTCCCTGCCGATATTGACCTGAAGAAGGATGTCCTGAACGATGCCCAGCGACACGGCACGTTTCGATATCATGCCTGCAAGCCTGAACGAATCGACAGACTGGATGAGGGCTGCTTTCCCTACGACCTTGCCGACCTTATTCGTCTGCAGGGTTCCGATCATATGAACGGGCGTATTGCCGTAGGCTCCGTCCGCCTGTTTTGCAAGCAGTTCCTGTACCCTGTTTTCACCGTATGCCGAGAAGCCGCAGTCCCGGGACAGTTTCACGGTCCCGGAGTCAACAGACTTTGAAACGGCAACAAGCGAAATGTCCCCTGGGTCCCTCCCTGCCAAAGCTGCCGCAGTCGCTATCCGTTCCCTTATGCGGGCAACATTTTCGTGTATGACATCTTTCAAACATCCGGGGTCGGTTCTGTAGTTTCTGGGATCGTCCATTTTGCCAGCTTTCCCTCTCAGCCGTGTTGTATCGCAACCGTGCTATTGCACGATTTTCCCGTCATACAGGTTCTTTGAGCTCACTATGATCTCTTCTCCGGGCCTTAATCCTTCCGTGTCATTTGGATCATACCTTACTATATAATGATGATCCAGTTCGTAAATCTGCTCCGTTTCGACGAATTTCGCCTGGAGCGCGACAAGGCAATATACCCCCGTCTTTCCTTCCTCGTTTATGCGCAGGGCCTGTTTCGGTATTCGGATGCCTTCATATTTGGAAAGGACGATATCCGCGCTCTGGTAGCGAAGTCCCACCAGTTCACTGACATTGGTCGTACCCGAAAACACGACCAGGCATGTCCCGTTCTCCGGCGGGTCAATACGCTTAACGGTCACTCTGACTTCACCTATATAGTCCCCCGTGAACCTGACTGTGGCCCTGCCTCCCTCGGTCAGCATTTTCGCGTAAACGTAAGGGACACTGGTTGCAAATCTCCATTCAAAACCGGTTCCCAGCCTGCCATATGAAGACCGGGCAATGTCGGTCCGCCTGAGAGATTCCAGATTGTTGAACTCGGAGAGCGTTAGGGACTCGCTCTTTTCGATAGTCAGAACACCTTCAAATCCGTCCGCCGTGGCGGAAAAATAGCCGGACTGCGGCGATTTGACGGACGCGGCGCCGTTGCCGGCCATTGCAGACAGGCGTCTTTTTTCGGCAGAGAGCTTCGACAATTCGGCCGAGGCCTGCTCACTTCCCGAGTTGGAGAAGGCAATGCCCCTCTTGAACACATATGACTTCAGCTTGTTTGCCTCGTGATTGATGTCGA
>JAAYMG010000133.1 GCA_012521525.1 Clostridiales bacterium
CGGATCAGGATAGCCTTGACCGTTCCGTCGTTGTATTCCGACGAAAATGCATCGCAGCTCGCCATGAAGATGATCAGCGGGATATATACATGGATAAAAAACGTAAGCATCATAAGGGAGAGGTCTGCCGCTCCAAAGGTTATGAAACCATCGGAGGCACGCGCAAACAATTTGTCCAGGATCAGCATAAGTATGCATATGGCGATCTCTATTGCAAGAAAGACATAGTACTTCTTCTTCGCCAACAGCTTGTCAATTTCATTCAATGTTCCAGCCCAATAGCGCTGCATCGTCCTGCCTCCTTCAGAGCACGAGCGGTCCACGCTTGTTGCGGACCTTGTCAAGATAATAATCTTCAAGTGTTGGGTAACGCGCAAGTGCGTCTTCCATTGTGTCGAAGGACAGCATTTCGCCTTCATGCAGTACCGCAACTTTGCTGCAGGTCTTTTCGATCTCCGCCGCGATATGGCTTGAAATCAAAAAAGTTATGTTCTTTTCCCTTGCAAGCCTCAGGATTATTTCACGTATCTCGACGATTCCCTCAATGTCAAGCCCGTTTGCGGGCTCGTCGAGTATGAGGAGCTCGGGTTCCGACAAAAATGCGAGCGCCAGGCCGAGACGCTGCTTCATTCCCAGTGAGAACCGTCCCACCCTGTCCTTCTTGTATTTATCCAGCCTGACAAGCTTTAAGACGTCCTCGATCCTCTTCTTCGTCACTCCCGGATAATAGCGCGACGCAAGCCTGAGGTTAGCGGCAGCGGTCATATATTCATAAAGTGAAGGAGCTTCGATCAGGCATCCTACCCTGTCCATGGCCTTTTCAAAATCTTCCTCGACGTCATGTCCAAAAATCTTTACGGTTCCCGAGTCGGCATGGACCAGGCCCACTATGGCTTTCATTGTAGTCGTCTTGCCGGAACCGTTTGGCCCCAGAAGCCCGACCACGTCACCGCGCTCAAGGGTCAGGCTTATATTGGACGCCCCTCGCCCGTTCCGGTAGAGCTTAGTAAGTCCGGTAACTTCAAGTATCTTTTCCAAAATGTCACTCCTAAGCGAAATCGCGATGAGTAAACGGCATATTATCTCATCGCAATATTCGTTGTTGATATGAGTAAGGCAAAAAAGGGGAAGGAATGTCAAAGACCTTCACATGTGGAGCGCATCGACGAACGCGTCTTCAATGTACTTTCTTTGCTCATCCCATCCCCGTCATATTTTATTCTTTTGCCGATCCCGTATCTTCAGTATCGCCAGCAGGCTCGGTATCCACAACCGCCTTTTCCGATCCCTCAGTGACTTCAACGCCGTTTCTTGTTATCTTCACGTGATATCCGGTGTTGGGATCATTAACTGTGTAGTCGTATACCGTGTCGCTCTCGGGGATCTCAGGATATTCGATGACAGTTGTCCCGTAGTCATTGATGTTTGCTGTGATCCGGATGCCAAGGGTATGCTTTTGGCCGCTCCTGTCATAGGATGATACAATCCCTTCGACGATGCTGCTGAGCAGCCGTCCTTCCTCGTCGACCGTGAAATAGCACTTGGCCGTCTCCGGAGTCGGATCTGTGTTCAGTGTGTGTATTATGTCGCCGAACCGGTCGACGCTCGGCTCATAAACATCGGAACCATAGTACTCGTCTATGTCGGCAAAATATCGGATCGTACCGTCTGCCGAAACGTATATGACTCCCCTGTTCCCCATTTCGCTCAGTTTTTCCCAGGCCCTATCCCTTATTTTGGCGGCCTCTTCCGTCTCCATATCGAAGTCCGGATGATAGAACACATAGGTGCCGTTCTGATTCTTGGCGGCGCTGAACATCATGGAAAGACCGGCGGAAACGTACTCGGGAAGCTGGTTCCCGCTAAGGACTATCTGATAGGATACTTTGCCGTCGGTATTGGAGGTCTGTACGAAGTTGTTTTTAAGATCCCCAACAAAAGTGTCGGCAATCAGTTCTGCAAACCGGATAGCCTTGCGTGTAAACTCGTCTTCGGCGGGATTTGACCACGGCTCACTGTATGTGGGATAGATAAACCACTGGTCTCCGCTGTGGGAAATGTCCGAATACCTGGCTCCGCTCTCGGAATCGTCATCGTTTTTAACAATCCAGCTTTCATTGACGATCTGATTCTCGGACAGACCGGAATTCGAAACATCCTTGGAATACTTCAGAACCGTTCCGTCGGAATCAAGCTTTACAAGCGTCTCCTGACTCTGGAGCGTCTCACCGTCGTAAATCAGCTCAAACTTCACTGATGCGGAAAAATTGTCCACATACAAAAGCTTCTTTATGGCGGACTTGAAAAGCGGATACCCGTTCGCATTGCCATAATTGGCGGCTGCCGCCGTCGTCAGCAGGATCACTCCAGCTATCAGGCAAATCACGGTATAAAAGTGTTTCTTCTTCCTCATATGCAGTCCTCTTTCTCAGCACATGGATTTTTTTGCGGTGAAGCTGACCTAATATGCTTTCCTATGATAATGATAATCCGCGCCGATAAAGAAAACATATCGCAAATATAAACAATTTCTAAAATTATAAGCGCTTCACCATCACATAGTCGTCCATCACATATCCGCCGCCAATGTCCGTTACAAGCTCTCCCTCGATCTCAAATCCCATTTTCTTATAAATGGATATGGAGGTAAGGTTATTTTTGTTGACGGTCAGGGATATAAACTCCTTGCCCAGCTCCCTGGCCCTGTCGATAACAAGGTTTATAAACTGGCTTGCTATCCCGCGTCCCCGAAAATCCTTTTCGATATACAGCTTCGAAAGGAAAATGCGGTCCGGCTCCGCCTTAATGGCCATATAACCTATAAGGCGGCTGTAGAGGTATGCCATGTAGTACTCTTCGCCCGATTCCATCCTCTCGAAAATCTTGTCCGCACTTTGGATGTTCGCCAGCATATACTCCACTTGCATGGCACCTATTATGGGCGTATAATGCTCCGTCCAGATCGCCCTTGCCAGACCGGATATGCTGACGGCATCTTCCATTGACCTGGCCCTTCTTATCTCAAGATAACTCATTTATGATCACTTTCCCTCCAAGTAATGACACATTCATGACATTAGGGGTCGAAATACGTCATTTACTCATCAAATATCGTACAGTTGTATTTTAACATAGTCGCCATAGCTTGGCAATGCGCTCATTTCATTGCCGGGTCCCTGATTATTATGGACCTTGCGCGGCATTTATAAAAACGGAAAACCGCAACCGAAGAAATATCGCCGATTGCGGTCATCTTTCATTTTATGGTGCATTACTGCGTTACCGGGCTTTAAGAGCAGCCTTTGCCTGCTCGGCAAGTGCCTCGAAGGCCTTCATATCGTTTACCGCCAGCTCCGAGAGCATCTTGCGGTTGATATTGTTGCCGGCAAGCTTCAAGCCGTGCATGAAGTTCGAATAGTTCATTCCGCACAACTTCGCTGCCGCGGAAATACGGGTGATCCAAAGCCTGCGGAAATCCCTCTTCCTGTGCCTGCGGCCGATATATGCATATGTCAGTGACTTCATTACGGCCTGGTTAGCCATCTTGAAGTGTTTGGACTTTGCACCCCAATAGCCCTTTGCGAGCTTAAGGATCTTTTTTCTCCTTTTGCGCGTCATCATAGCGCGTTTAACTCTTGCCATATCTGTTCGTTCCTTTCAAGATTATCATTTTGGGAGCACGATCCCTGCCATGATCAGACGGTATGTGCTCGGTCGATAAATGCCTTAGTTGTAAGGCAGCATGCGCTTAAGCGCGGCCATGTTTGTTTCGTCTGCGTAGGTCCCTTTGCGAAGGCCCCTCTTGCGCTTTGTGCTCTTCTTTGTCAGAATATGGCTTTTATAAGCGTGTGCGCGCTTTATTTTGCCGTTTTTGGTAAACTTGAAGCGTTTTGCAGCGCCACTATGCGTCTTGATCTTGGGCATCGCTATATCTCCTTTATATCAATTATTTTGCGTCATGCTTTATATTCTTGGGGGCGAGGTAAAGCGTCATGTTCCTGCCCTCCAGCTTCGGTGCCTTTTCCACATCGGCAATTTCGACCAGTCCCTCGGAAAAACGCAACAGTAGCTGCTCGCCGATCGAAGTGTGCGTGATTGCGCGACCTCTGAAGCGTACCGACACCTTGACCTTGTTGCCGCTCTTCAAAAACTTGCTGGCACTGCGCTGTTTGACTTCAAAATCGTGAGTGTCGATACCCGGGGTCATACGTATCTCTTTGACTTCCACTACGTGCTGATTGCGCCGGGCTTCCTTTTCCCTCTTAGCCTGCTCGAACCTGAATTTTCCGTAGTCCATTATCTTGCAGACAGGGGGCTGTGCCTTCGGAGCGATCTTGACCAGGTCCAGATCCCTCTCCTGCGCGGCAGCCAATGCTTCCTGGATGGAAACAATGCCGAGCTGCGTTCCGTCCTCCGCGATAAGCCTTACTACGCTATCACGGATTTCCTCATTGATCTGATGACTTAAATTGCTAATGCGAAAACACCTCCACCAAATGTAAAAAAGCAGACGCAATGCCGCCTGCCTTGATAATAAACAACTTCGTTTCCTTATCGACCCGTTCGCTCCATGCTGCGGGTGAGGCTGTGCGGCAACCTACTTTATTGTGCTTTCCTAGTTTAACAGCTAAAGTTGTGTTTGTCAAGAAAATTGTTAAAAATAATTATGAATGATCACATGATTGTTGCCAAATCGAACGGTCAAGTTCGACAATACGATCCGCGGACATAGGCCCGGCCGATAAACCCGGATATTTAAAGGTGTTCGATCAAAATTTTTATCCCGATCGCGACGAGCACGAATCCGCCCAAGATTTCTGCGCCTTTTTTTATCCTGCTCCCGCAAAGACGCCCGATATATGCACCGCAAAGACATATCGATGCGGTAACCAAACCGATCAGCCCTGCTGCGGGGATTATGGCGATGGAATTCGGTGTTCCCGCGAGTGCAAGGCTTACTCCCGCGGCAAGAGCGTCTATGCTCGTGGCAATGGCCATGATCAGGAGCGTACGTATGTCCGGCTCATCCTGGCAGCACTCGTCTTCCGTGTTCTGCTTTATCGATTCGATTATCATTTTGATGCCGATAAAAGCCAGCAATCCGAATGCGATAAAGTGGTCGACCGCGGTGATATACTCCGCAAATCCCCTGCCAAGGGTGTAACCCAGAAAAGGCATGATCGCCTGTGCCAGTCCGAAGCAAAGCGCCATCTTGGCCGCAAATCTGAAGCGCAGGCGCCTTACGATCAGGCCGTTGGTAACCGAGACCGCAAAGGCGTCCATCGACAATCCTACGCCCAACAGAAGTGTAGATATCAAATCCAAATCGTCAACTTTCCTCCTCAATCATCAAACCTGCGCTCACCCGGGCGGTATGACAGCATCTTTTCCTGGATTTCCTTCCGGAGCTTCCTGTGTCGGATGACCCCTCTGAGCATGATCACGCCGATCACCGTGCCGTATATAACGCCCGCCCCAAAAATAGCAAGCGGTCCGAAAGACAGGGGATTGCCGACCGAGGTCTGATTTATATAGTATACGACAAGCGCCGAACCTCCGAAGATCGCGGACAGGAATGAACTGGCTATACGAACGGCTTTGAACTTTCCGATTACTATCATCAGCGTAAAGACAAACTGCAAAACGGCAAGCAGGGATCCTTCGAATTCATAAGGACCCGGATTTTCCATTATCGGTCCGCCTATCGAATACAGGAATGTCATAAAATGAAACCATTTCATATCAATGCCCTCGCTTGTCGGCAGTTATAGCAGATCAAACATCTTCGCCTTTCATATTCTAGCATATCGGAAATGCGCTTTCAACAAAAAAGGCAGCGGAGTGATCCCCTTTTCGATATCCTTTTTAGTACATATGGACAGGTATTCTGTACTACCGGGATGCGATCAGGCTAGTTTACACCAGAAATGGCATACAGATTTTATCTGTATGCCATTTAATTTATTCCGGAAATCATTGACTGAGATTATAACTTTTTTAGCCGGATCATGCTGTCGGGCGGTCTGTCATTCCTTCCCCGTTTCGGTCTCTTTGGTTATTTCGACCCATTCCACACGCCTGCCGCGTATTTCTGTAACCCGAAGTTCGAGTCCGTTTATCCTCAGCACGGGGATCTCCTCGTCCTCCTCGGGCAGCTCGCCCAGCAATCCCAGCGCGAGCCCGCCGACTGTCTCATAGTCGTCATCAAGGTTTCCGAACGGGATCTGTGTAAGGTCTCCTATCGGCGTAATGCCCCGGACCCTCCACTTGTTCTCCCCGAGAGGTATGACATCGAGCGAGTCCTTTTCCGGATCGTCACCGATATCACCCACTATCTGCGAGAGGATATCACTCATCGTGATGATGCCGCTTACGCCGCCGTAGTCGTCAACGACGATGGCAAAATGGTTTTTGGTGCGCTGCATGTTCCTGAACAGCAGGTCGATTTTTACCGTCTCAGGAACGAAGTAGGCCGGCTTTATAAGGGTGCACAGTTCTTCGACATCCGTGATCCCCTTGCGTACGGCGGTGTAAAAGTCTTTCAGGTGCATTATCCCGATCACGTCGTCTATATCGTTGTCGCAGACAGGAAGCCTCGTGTGGTTGGAATTCTGGAAAGACCTCTCCCATTCTTCGAGAGTGTCCGACTTCCAAAGGACATGCATATCCGTACGGTGCGTCATTATGTCCGCAGCAATTGTGTCGTCAAAGGCAAATATGTTCTCGATCATCGCCTTCTCCTGCTGGTCGATCGCGCCGCTTTCCGTTCCCGCTCCGACCATCATCAGGATCTCCTCTTCGGTCACCTTCTCCGTATTATCGTTGGGGTCGATGCCGAACAGCCTTAGAATAAGGTTGGTCGTGGAGGTTAACAGGGAGACGACAGGCCTTGCAACTATCGATATGAAATATATCAAACCCGAAAGCGCCCTGGCGAGAGTCTCGGCTTTTTTCATCGCAATGCGCTTTGGTACGAGCTCTCCCAATACG
>JAAYMG010000134.1 GCA_012521525.1 Clostridiales bacterium
AAATCTGATTTGACCGATGGACAGAAAAAAGCCATAGCCGATGCCGGCAGGATGCTCGCTGCCCGCATGATGACCCGAAAGCAGCTGACCGAAAAGCTATTGGAAAGAGGACACGACCCGGATGACGCTGCGTTTGCTGCGGACAGCATGGAACAGCTGCGTGCAATTGACGATCTGGAGTACGCACACCAGTATGTTCGCAGCCGCTCCGCCAGTGGATACGGTGCGGCAAGGATCCGCAGGGAGCTAAAACAGCGCGGAGTGGATGAGGAACTTATTGAGCGGGCCCTGGAGTCATTGGATCCTGAGTACGATGAGTCCGGAATGATTGAAAAATACATACTGTCCCGCGCCAGGAGCTTCCCCATAGACAGGCGGGAAGCATCTAAAATATCAGGCGCACTGGCGCGCAAGGGATTTTCATGGGAAGACATTTACCCAATTTTGCGCAAATATACGGAGGAATTTGACTAGATGCCGACGATTGGATTGATCTCGCTGGGATGCGACAAGAACAGGATCAATGCCGAGCAAATGCTGTGGCAGCTGAAGGACGCAGGATACGAAATCGTAGATATTCCTGAAATGGCAGACATAGTAATAGTAAATACATGTTCTTTCATTGAGGCCGCAAAGGAAGAGGCGATCGAAAACATACTGGAGATAGCGGCCGCGAAAAAGAGCAACAGGACCGGCAGCATCGGAGGAAACGTAGAAAAAATCATCGTGACCGGCTGCCTGGCGGAAAGATACAGGGAAGAGATCCTGAAGGAGCTGCCTGAAGTTGACGGTATCGTCGGCTGTGGAAGTTATGACAACATAGTTGAGGCCGTTGAAAGCGTATTGGAAGGTGAAAAACCCTGCCTTTTCGGAGATCCGAACGATAAGATATCGGAGGTGCCGCGTTTTCGTACAGGTCCGGCATATTCCGCATATCTTAAAGTAGCCGAAGGTTGCGATAACAGATGCTCATATTGCGTGATCCCGATGCTGCGCGGACGCTATCGCAGCAGGCGAATTGAAGACATCCTGCAGGAGGCAAATGAACTTGCTGAAAGCGGTGTAAAGGAGCTTATACTCGTAGCACAGGATCTTACAAGGTATGGTTTGGATCTGTACAAAGAAAGAAAACTGCCCCAGCTGCTTGAACAGCTGTGCAGGATAGAGAAGATCGAATGGATACGCCTTCACTATCTCTATCCGGAAGAAGTAACTGACGAGCTGATAAGTACGATCAAACATCAGAACAAGATATTGAAGTACCTGGATATTCCCATACAACACATAAATGACGGAATCCTCCGCAGGATGAACCGGCGTTCGAACGGCCGTTCTATACGGGATCTCATTAAAAAGCTGCGCAGAGAAATCGACGGAGTATGCATTAGAACGACTATCATCGTAGGCTTTCCCGGAGAGGACGAAGAGGCATTTACCGAGCTTTGCGCATTTTTGAGGGAAGCAAGGATAGAAAGGGCAGGATTTTTTGCCTTTTCTCCGGAGGAGGGGACCAGGGCATACGATATGCCCGATCAGGTCAGCCCTGAAGAGATAAACCGCAGGCTGGAAGTGCTGGCCGATATTCAGGATCAGGTCATGCATGAATATAATCTATCAAGACTTGGAAAAGTTTATGATGTATTGTGCGAGGGCTACGATCCTTTGATTCGCCACTATTACGGCAGGACTTACGCCGACTCGCCGGACATTGACGGAAAGGTGTTCTTTAGGGGAAATCGCCCGGTAAATGAGGGCGACATTGTTGAAGTCATAATGGAAGATGTGCTTGACGGCGACCTTGTTGGGACTTTGATGTAAGGATTGGCGGAGGACTTATTGATGAAGAGTGCGAATGTGATAACATTGATAAGGATAGCGCTGGTACCGGTCTTTATGGTCGTTTACCTGCTGAAGCTGCGGTACCATGAAGAAATCGCCCTTGTGTTGTTCCTGCTTGCAAGTGCCACTGACAAACTGGACGGATATATTGCCAGGAAGTACAACCAGATATCCGATTTTGGCAAATTTATCGATCCGCTGGCCGATAAACTCCTGATTACGGCAGCCCTTGTGATGCTGTCGGAGTCCGGAATAGTCGCTTCCTGGGCTGTCGTGCTGATCCTGGCTCGTGAGTTTATCGTAACGGGCCTGCGTACCGTTGCGATGTCCGCAGGAAGGGTCATTGCCGCCAACTCCTGGGGAAAGGCAAAAATGGTAATTCAGGTCATCGTCGTTGCGTTTCTTTTGACGCCTCTTCGCAGCATACCTGTCGGATTCACGAATCTCGGAGAAATACTCATATGGCTGATGACATTGATAACCGTTGTTTCGGGAGTCGATTATATTTATATCAACAGAGACCTGTTCCACACTGCCAAATAGTGAGGTAGGATTATGTTCAAGAAGATGATCTCCGATTTGCGTTCCATCAAAGAAAGGGACCCTGCTGCCCGGTCCCTGCTGGAGATATTTTTTCTTTATTCCGGATTTCATGCCCTTATGTTCTACAGGGTTTCACACAGACTGTACAAATGGAATCTGAAGTTCTTGGCCAGGATGGTCTCACAGATGGGAAGGTTTTTCACGGGCATCGAGATACATCCTGCGGCAAAGATCGGCAGGGGCCTTTTTATAGACCATGGCATGGGTGTAGTCATAGGTGAGACAGCCGAAATAGGCGACTATGTCACGATATATCAGGGCGTGACGCTTGGCGGGACCGGAAAAGATACGGGCAAGCGCCATCCCACCATCGGCAACAATGTACTGATCGGTGCGGGAGCAAAGGTGCTGGGACCGTTTACAGTAGGTGACTACGCAAGGATCGCCGCAAATGCGGTAGTGCTTGATGAGGTGCCGCCGAATTCGACCGTTGTCGGCGTACCGGGAAGGGTCGTGCGGCTCAACGGGAAAAGGGTCCCCAGCCTGGACCAGATACACATACCCGACCCGGTTGCACAAGAGTTATGCCGTCTCAGGCTCCGTCTGCAGAAGCTTGAACAGGCATTGAACATTGAAAGCCGCGATGACGGTCCAAACCCTTGCGATACGACCGAAAGCAACAAGCAGATCCTGCAAGTCCATAATGGAAGCATAAACAATCAGGAAACATAAACGGCCAATCATGAAGCTGGAGGCATTGTCAGGTTATGAAGCTTTACAACACATTGACGAGAAAAAAGGAAGATTTCAAACCGATCGAAGATTCAGTAGTGAAGATATATACATGCGGCCCGACCGTATATCAATATGCGTCGATAGGCAATTTTCGCGCTTATTTGTTTATGGATTCCCTTCGCAGGGTATTAAAGAGCAACGGCTATAAACTCCAGCATGTCATGAACATAACCGACGTCGGACACCTGGTTAGCGATGCCGACGAAGGAGAAGACAAGATGGAGAAGTCTGCACGCGAACAGCAGAAGTCGCCTCTTGAGATCGCAGAATATTACACTGCCATTTTCATGAGGGATATTGACCGTTTGAACATCGACAAACCGGAAATGATCGTAAAGGCCACCGACAACATCCCCGAAATGATAGAGTTTGTCGAAAAGCTGCTGGAAAAAGGTTATGCCTATGAAACATCGGACGGCATTTACTTCGACATCAGCAAGTTCGAAGGTTATGGAAAGCTCTCCAGGATGAACTTTGAAGAACAGCAGGCAGGCGCCAGGGTCGAGGTAAACGAGGAGAAAAGGCACCCTGCTGACTTTGCCCTTTGGAAGAAATCCCAGAAAGGGCGTCTCCAGGAGTGGGAATCCCCGTGGGGAATGGGTTATCCGGGATGGCACATCGAATGCTCGGCGATGGGCTTGAAATATTTGGGAGAAAGGTTTGACATCCACACCGGCGGAGTCGACCACATCCCTATCCACCATGAAAATGAAATCGCTCAGACGGAGGCACTTCTGGGCAAACCTGCCGTCAACATCTGGATGCACAACGAGTTCCTGCTGGTGGACGGCGGCAAAATGTCAAAGAGCCTGGGCAACTGCTATACTCTTGACGACCTGGAAGCTCGCGGTTACTCGCCTCTGTGCTACAGGTATTTCGTGCTCAATGCGCATTATCGTTCCAAGCTCAATTTTACGTTCGAAGGAATGGAAGCGGCCAAGAAGTCGCTTAGCAAACTGGTTTCGGCTGTAAAAAGCCATAAGGATGCCCCAGGCGAGGTCGACGCAAAGATCCTGGATGAGTTCAGAAATGAGTTCTATCAGGCAGTCAACGACGACCTGAATATTCCGAAGGCCCTGGGAGTCGTTTGGAATATGGCAAGATACTCTGTCAAATCGGATAAGATCTACCGCCTGATCCTGGAGACCGACAAGATCCTCGGCCTGGATCTCCATTTGGATGCGGAGGTGCAGCCTGAAGTCCCGTCCGATCTGGATCCAGATGTCGAAGCCCGGGTCCGTGCGCGTCACGAGGCAAGAAAGGCGAAGAATTTCGCTGAGGCCGACAGGATAAGGAACGAGCTTAAACAGGAAGGGATCGTTCTGGAAGATATGCCGAACGGTGTAAAGGTGACAGTTGACGGAAGGTCCCACGTAGTCGAATTTGGTTGAAAGGATTTTGTCCAATGAAGCTGATGATGCTGGACGGCAACAGTATAATGAACAGGGCGTTTTACGGCATACGCCTGTTTTCAAACAGGGAGGGACTGTATACAAATGCAGTCTACGGTTTCCTGAATATACTTCTGAAGCTTATTGAAGAAGAGAAGCCCGATGGCATCTGTGCAGCATTCGACGTCCATGCTCCGACGCTGAGGAGCCGGATGTATCAGGAGTACAAGGCCAACCGCAAGGAAATGCCGGATGAGTTGGCAGTGCAAATGCCGGTGATCAGGGAAGTACTCGAAGCCATGCGCATCCCGTGTTTCGGACTGGAAGGTTATGAGGCTGATGATCTTCTCGGTACATTGTGCAGCAAGATCACGGAGTCCGGAATGGAAGGAATAGTCGTCACAGGTGACAGGGATGCGCTGCAGCTTGTAAATGATCAAATATCCGTTATGCTGATCACGACTTCAAAAGGCCAAACGCTGACGACTGTTTATACTCCGGAAAAGTTCAAAGAGGAATACGGGTTTGAACCCGAAAAAATGATCGACCTGAAAGCCCTTATGGGGGATCCGTCCGACAATATACCGGGGGTTCCGGGAATCGGAAAAAAGACAGCGACCGATCTGGTGCAAAAGTACGGCAGCTTAACCGATATATACAGTAAGCTTGATCAGATCGACATGCGCGGTGGTGTGGTCGACAAGCTCAAAGCCGGCCATGATATGGCATTGCTGAGCTTCGAGCTTGCGACTATAAACAAAAACGTACCTTTGGATATAGATGTCGGATCGATCAGAAGGCAGCCTTTTGACAATGAAAAGCTTCACGAAATTTTCGTCAGACTTGAATTCAGGTCACTGCTTGAAAAGCTGTCCATAGAGGCCCCTGTCACTGACGGCGCAAAGGCAAAACAGCTGCAGGACTTTGTTATTGAACGCATTGGTCCGGAGAATTGGAATGAGGTACTGGAAGGAATAAATTCACCCGTTTCCGTCGTATGCCAGCCGCATATGGCAGCCTTAGCATTTTACCGCCCGGGAAAAGTATATATAGCACGCGAATGTGACTTTGAGCCCGGTCGCTGGACCGACTTTCTCAGTATTTTTTTCGGTGAGGGGATATCCAAATACGGATCGGATATCAAATCAGATATTCGAATGTTGCTGGACATGTCGATATATCCCAAAGGGTATATATTCGACACCGCTTTATGCGCATATCTTCTTAATCCGACCGAAGGCCGCTATACGATCGAGCGTCTAGCCCTGTCGTATCTCGGGATCCAGGTCCCATCTGCGAAGCTATATGAGGACGGGTCATCATTCAACTCCCTGTCGATCGAAAGCCAGGCTGAAAACGCGATCGCAGCGCATGCAGCGGCATTGTTCGCTCTCAGTGAAATGTTGCAAAAGCTTCTTGACGAATCGGATATGAAAGAGCTTTTTTATGACCTGGAGCTCCCGCTCTGCACCGTCCTTGCGGAAATGGAGCACTGCGGCATGAAGGTCGACGCGAAAAAGCTTGAGGAGTTCTCCGAGTGGCTTTCGGTGAAGATCGAACAGTGCCAGCGGGAAATCTTCCGGCATTCCGGCGGGGAGTTCAACATAAATTCGACGAAGATCCTTGGTGAAGTGCTGTTTGAAAAGCTGGGTCTCCCTCCGGTAAAGAAGACGAAGACGGGATATTCCACTGATATCGAGGTCCTTGAAAAACTCAAGGGCAGGCATCCGATAATAGAAGAGATCATTGAGTACAGGCAGCTGACAAAGCTGAAGTCGACATATGCGGACGGCCTCCTCAAAATGATTGGTGATGACGGGCGTATACACACGAAATTCAATATGATGGTAACTGCCACGGGACGGCTTAGTTCTACCGATCCGAACCTTCAAAACATTCCGGTGAGAGACGACCTCGGAAGCGAGATCAGAAAGATGTTCGTGGCAGAAGAAGGGCATGTGCTTATAGATGCCGACTATTCACAGATAGAACTTCGCGTACTTGCCCACATTGCGGATGACAAGGCTATGATACAGGCATTCAGGGAGAACCGGGACATACACACGATCACCGCATCGCAGGTCTTTGGCGTTCAGCCTGACGAGGTCACACCTGAACTTCGCCGGCGTGCAAAAGCGGTAAACTTCGGGATCGTATACGGGATATCCGATTTTTCGCTTGCCGAGGATATAGGCGTGTCCAGGGGTGAGGCAAAATTCTATATAGAAAGTTACCTGAACCATTACTCGGGCATAAAGAACTACATGAAGCAGGTCGTAGAGTCTGCAAAAGAGACGGGATACGTCAAGACGATCATGCACAGGCAGCGGTTCCTTCCGGAGTTGAAGTCCAAAAACTTCAACATCAGGTCGTTTGGCGAGCGGGCCGCTCTGAATACTCCTATCCAGGGCTCCGCCGCCGACATAATCAAAAAGGCGATGCTGCAGGTGCACCGCAGACTGAAGGCCGAAGGACTCGGCGCCAGGATGGTCCTGCAGGTACACGACGAACTGATAGTCGAAGCACCACAGGAGGAGGCTGAAGTCGTAGCCAGGATCCTGACCGAGGAAATGCAAAGCGTTGTGGAATTAAAGGTCCCCCTGGTTGCGGATGCAAGGATGGGTAAGACCTGGTATGATGCCAAGTAGATAGAATACATGGTATGATAATTAGCAGATAAGAAAGCTGTTATGATGCCAATTTGTAATAAGATATGGTTTGATGCTGAGCCGGCATGAGAGCTGGTATGATGCCAAGATGAGAAAATATGATAAGATATTTGCAGATAAGAAAACTGGTATGTGTAGATAAGTAAATAAGTTATGAGAAACATAGACATGAGTGTAATGATATACCGCAAGCATTGCAAACCTTTGAGACTGATGCCAAGAAGGACTAAGCGATGATATGAAACAGATTTTGTTTGTTTGTACCGGAAATACTTGCAGGAGCCCAATGGCTGCAGGTATATTCAATCATATTGCCGAGGAAACGGGATTGGATGCCCGTGCCTCATCGAGGGGTATCGCGGTGTATGCATCTGCACCTGCCACCGACAAGGCGGTTGTCGCGGCAAGTGCGTACGGCGCAGATATCAGTTCGCACATGTCGCAGAACATCACGGAAGATGACCTGAAAAATGCCTATAGAATATACGGCATGACAAATGGTCATGTAAGAGTTTTGCTGTCTCAGTACCCGCAATACAGGGACAAGATATTCCCTATGCCGACAGAGGATATCCCGGATCCGTACGGCGGCAGTTCGGAAATATACGAAGAAGCCGCGCGGAGGATAAGCCTTGCTGTCGAAAAGATCGCCGGCTTGCTGAAAGCAGAGGATGAAGGCCTGGATGGAGATCAGAATAGTACCGATGGCGTTTGCACACCTTGATCAGGTGGTTGAAATAGACAACAGGAGTTTTTCGATACCCTGGTTCAGGAAAATGTTCTTTGACGAGCTTATGAACGAGCATGCAAGGTACTTTGTGGCAATTGCCGATGAAAAGACCCCCGTCGGTTATATCGGTATGCATGTCGTGTTCGATGAAGCTTATGTAACCAATATTGCCGTTTCACCCGATCATCGAAGGCTTGGGATCGGAAAGAAATTGCTGTCAAGGATCCTGGAAACATGCAGGGAAATGGATGTAACGTCAGTCACTCTGGAGGTAAGGGTTTCTAACGAAGTCGCCATATCGCTCTACCGAAGCTTCGGCTTCAGGCCGGTCGGAAAGAGGATCAACTACTATCGAAATCCTACGGAAGACGCGTATATTATGCTGCTGGATATCTCCGATACTGACAGCAAACGATTTGGAAAACTCCGAAATTAAATAACTATAAACTCTAAAAAATAACTGTAAACTTTGAACATCGAATAAAAATGATTTGACCGGAATTGGAGATTTGAAGTAAGTTGACAGACAGAAGTACACACAGGAAACATGGCATCGGCACAAAAAATTCGCAAAATGATGACAGCTTGATACTGGCAATAGAATCATCCTGCGATGAAACGGCCGTAGCGGTAGTACGGGGAGGGCGCAGGATCTTATCAAGCGAAATCGCTTCTCAAATCGAGATGCACAGGATTTACGGAGGCGTCGTTCCCGAAATCGCGTCAAGAAAGCACGCCGAAGTGATCGACGGGCTGTCTGCCCTCGCAATAAGGAATGCCGGTATCTCACTGGCTGATATCGACGCTGTTGCGGTGACATTTGCGCCGGGGCTGATAGGTGCTTTACTTGTAGGTTTGAACTACGCGAAAGGCGTTGCCATGGCCCTGGACGTTCCGCTGATCCCCGTACATCATATTCGGGGCCATGTAGCGGCAAACTACCTGGCCTATCCCGATCTCGAACCTCCGTTCATGTGCCTCGTCGCTTCCGGCGGGCATACACTTTTGCTAGGTGTGGACGGTTACACAGACTATCGGGTGATCGGCTCGACACGGGACGATGCCGCCGGAGAGACTTTCGATAAGGCCGCAAGGGTCCTGGGGATCGGATATCCGGGAGGAAAGGTGCTCGATTCGCTATCCGCGGGCGCCAATCCCGATGCTTATTTTCTCCCAAGGGCAAAGGTGGAAGGCTCACCTTTTGACATGTCGTTTTCAGGACTGAAGACAGCGATCATAAACCTCGTCCACAACGCGGAGCAAAAGGGGGCAGAGCTTGATCTGCCCGGTCTTGCTGCTTCGATATGCAAGGCAATAAGCGATCAGATAGTTCCGAGAGCAGTTAACGCTTGCAGGGAATACGGATATAAAAAGCTTTGTGCGGCAGGAGGTGTTGTGGCCAATTCGGTCCTGCGTGCGGATCTGGCGAGGGAGGCTTCTGCAGCCGGTCTAGATCTTTATGTTCCTCCGGTAAGCCTGTGCGGCGACAATGCAGCGATGATCGGGAGCCAGGCGTTTTACGAGTGGGCTGCGGGCAGTATCGCGGATATGGAGATAAACGCCTATGCGACGCTATCGGCCGATTATTTGTTCGGCAAGTTAATTAGCAATTGACATAAGATGCCACAATCGTATAAAATATGCAAATCATCTGCAGTTTATCATTTACCTTGTTTGAGGAGTTGCGAATTCATGAAAAACCTTGGACTGAACGAAATAAGAGAGAAGTTCCTGTCATTTTTTGAGAGCAAAGGTCACCTTCGCCATCCCAGCTTTTCACTGATCCCGAGCGGTGACGCTTCGCTGCTGCTGATCAACGCCGGTATGGCCCCGTTAAAGCCGTATTTCTCCGGCAGCGCAGTGCCGCCCAGAACACGTATGACGACTTGCCAGAAGTGCATTAGGACCCCCGACATCGAAAGGGTCGGAAAAACGGCACGGCATGCCACTTTCTTCGAAATGCTCGGCAATTTCTCCTTCGGAGACTATTTCAAGAAAGAGGCCATAACCTGGGCATGGGAGTTCATGACGAAGGAGCTTGAAATCGATCCCGATCGCCTTTGGATCACCATCTATACTGATGATGACGAGGCTTTTAAATATTGGACAGAAGATGTCGGCGTCGACCCGTCCCGCGTTTTCAGATTCGAAGACAACTTCTGGGAAATCGGGTCCGGTCCGTGCGGGCCGTGCTCTGAGATCCACTTTGACCGAGGAGAGGAGTACGGCTGCGGGAAGGAAACATGTGCCGTAGGATGTGACTGCGACAGGTATGTAGAGCTGTGGAACCTGGTGTTCACCCAGTTTGACGGTGACGGAAAGGGAAATTACACTCCGCTGGCACAGAAGAATATCGACACCGGTATGGGCCTTGAGCGCCTTGCATGTGTGCTTCAGGGTGTGGGCAGCATATTCGAAGTTGATACTATTCGCAACATTATGTCGCATGTCTCCGATATTGCAGGAGTCAGATACAAGGAAAACGAAAAAAGCGACGTTTCTCTCCGCGTTATAACCGACCACATCCGCTCGACGACGATGATGGTAAGCGACGGTGTGCTGCCTTCAAACGAGGGCAGGGGATATGTGCTGCGCAGGCTTCTCCGCAGGGCTGCAAGGCACGGAAAGCTGCTTGGGATCGACGGCCCGTTCCTGAGCAAAGTATGCGAAACCGTCATCCGGGAAAGCTGCGGCGCATATCCCGAGCTTTCCGAAAAAGCAGAGTACATCAAGAAAGTAATCGCTATGGAAGAAGAGCGGTTCCGCCTTACTATAGATTCGGGAATGAAGCTCCTCAGCGAGCGGGTCAACAGCCTGAAAGGCTCGGGAGAGAAAGTGTTGTCCGGCGAAGATGCCTTCAAGCTGTATGACACGTTCGGATTCCCGATAGATCTCACTCTGGAGATCCTGGAAGAAAACGGTCTGGAACTTGACAGGGAAGGATTCGAAAACCTCATGTCGCAGCAGCGTGAGAGGGCCCGCGCGGCTCGCGCATCCCTGGGTGATGTTGGTTGGACGCATACCGATTTCGGACTTGACAAGGAGATCACAACCGTTTTCACAGGTTATACGAGCCACATTGAAAAAGCAAAGATCCTGGCAATAGTCGCCGAGGGAGAGCTTTCATCCCAGGCAGAAGAAAAGCAACAGGTATCGGTTGTCCTGGATCGCACGCCGTTTTACGCCGAAAGCGGAGGACAGATATCGGACACAGGCCACATCAGTTCAAAGAGCGGCCGCATTTATGTCGAGAATGTCCAGAAACTGAGCGACGGCAAATTCGTCCACAACGGAGTCGTGGTCGAAGGTAAAATTTCCGCTGGAGACGAAGTAACAGCAGAGATCGACTTGCAGCGCCGCAAAGCCATCATGCGTGCACATTCGGCTACACACCTTTTGCAGAAAGCTCTCCGTTCCAAGCTTGGAGAGCATGTAGAGCAGGCGGGTTCCCTTGTCGAACCGGACAGACTGAGGTTTGACTTTACTCACTTTGCAGCCCTGACACAGGAAGAGCTGGAAGACATTGAACGCGCCGTCAACGAAGCTATCCTGAACGGATATCAGATAGAGATAAGAGAAATGCCGATCGATGAGGCAAAGAAACTTGGCGCCATGGCATTGTTCGGTGAAAAATACGGTGATGTGGTAAGAGTCGTTCGAATGGGCGATTATTCAATTGAGTTGTGCGGAGGCACGCATCTCGACAACACTGCCAAAGCAGGTTCCTTCAAGATCATATCCGAATCGTCGATAGCTGCCGGTGTACGCCGCATCGAAGCAAAGGTTGGCTCTGCAGTGCTTGATGAGCTTGAAGCAAGGACAAGCATCCTCAATGAAGTATCGGAGCTTCTGAAGTCAAGCCCTGCGGACCTGGTTAAGAAAGTCCGCCAGACTTTGGACGAGCTCAAGTCGCTGCGGCAGGAAAATGAGGCGCTGAAAGCAAAGGAAGCAGTCGGCAGTGTCGAGGGACTCCTGAAATCCGCCAGGAACGTAAAGGAACTGAAATTGATAACCGCCAATGTAGGAAATGTTGATACACAGTCTTTGCGGACGATGGGAGACTGGCTGGTTGACAAAGAGCCGACCGTTGTTGCTGTGCTGGCTTCTGTTTCAGGGGATAAGGTAACTTTCCTTGCTGTATGCGGCAAAGAAGCCGTAAACAGAGGAATGAATGCCGGAAATCTTGTACGTCAGGTCTGCAGCGCAGCAGGAGGCAGCGGAGGAGGAAAACCGACATCGGCTATGGGCGGAGGAAAGGATCCTGCAAAGGTGAACGAAGCACTCGCATTGGTTGAATCTTTCGTCAACGATGCAGTCAAGCAGTAAAGGTGTTGATTTTACACCATATAAGCTTTCTTATGTCCATGATACAGGCTTCAATATAACCATAAAATATGGTATGCGAGGTGAAGAACATGTCGGAATGTCTGTTTTGTAAAATCGTTTCCGGAGAGATCCCCTCGAAAAAGGTCTATGAGGACGATAATGTCTATGCTTTTTACGACATCGATCCTCAGGCACCCGTCCATATATTGTTCATCCCCAAGCAGCATATAGAATCGGCAGCGCATATAAACCAGGAAAACTCGGCCCTGACGGCAAGCATTTTTGAAGCGATTTCCGCAGTTTCCAGCCGGCTCAACCTGAAGGACGGCTTCAGAGTCGTTACAAACTGCGGGCCCCAGGCACAGCAGTCGGTCCCGCACCTGCATTTCCATTTGCTGGCCGGCCGCGATATGACCTGGCCGCCGGGCTGATCTCGCGGTGAATGGTCATGCGCAGGCTGATGAGCTTTGCATCAGGCTTTACCGCCGCCATTGCCATAATGATCAATGCTCATGGAGAGATCCGGGTTGTCCTCGCCGCAGCGGCGGGGACAACCACGCTTTTGCTCTCAATTTTATATCTGATAAGATATTGCAAATTGCCATCACAAATCTTCATAAAATGCAGTTCTGTTAGAGGACGTACACGAAAAATCTGCCCGGGTTCCGGCAAGGAAAGACCTATATGTTTTTCGGATCTGCCCGTGGGATTTTGCGGCGAACACTTGAATTCCGGAGGCAGGTATGAAAAAAGGGATCGAAAAAACCGTTTGATTTGTGCAAGGGCAATGATCATCCTGATCGGATTTTTGATCGGAAGTTTCTGGCTGGTAATGTTTGAATCTTTGATATATGTCCCGGCGATAGATTTATCCGGCAGGGAAGCGGCAGAGACCTTTGAAGTACTTGACTATCCCATGCGGTCCAGCCGGTCTTCAAGGATTTTTGCAAAGGACGGTGGAGGGCATAAGATAAATCTCCGTCTATATGATGATGTCGACGTGAAGCCAGGCGACAGGCTGACCGTACACGTCAGATTCTCTTTGCCGCAGGCAGTGCGTGACTTCGATTTTCTTACATATTACAGGGCAAAGGGTATTTATATAGATGCGGAGCAAATAGGGGAAATCGCAGTTGAAAGTTCCGGCAATGTATCGCTAAAATACCTTCCTGCGGCAGCCAGGAAGGCAATAAACGAAAAGCTGGACCGTCTGTTCGACGGTATCGAACTTGGGTTTGTAAAGGCGCTGATGACCGGAGACAGATCCGACCTGCCCCGGAGTGCGCAATTTGCCTTGACCGGTGCTGGCTTGTCACATATCATTTCAGTATCGGGTATGCATGTAGTGTTCCTTGTGAGTATGCTGCTGTTCGTTTTCAAAAGGCAAAAGACAGCTGCTATAGTTGCTGTACCGGTCATGCTTTTCTTTGTTGCCATGACCGGATCCGCACCTTCGGCGATCAGGGCATTAGTCATGCAAACGATATTATTGGCCGCAAAAATTGCGGGACGTGAAGAGGACCCGGTCACATCACTATCTGCCGCAATACTGGTCTTGCTAATAATCAATCCTTTTTGTATTATGGATATTGGATTACAGCTCAGCTTTCTGGCAACTCTGGGCATGATATTGTTCTCGCCCCGTCTTCAGATGAAAATATACTCTGCAATACCCGGTAAACGTCGCAGAAATCCGGTGATAAAGTTCCTTGTCAATGCGCTCTGTGCTACGATATCCGCAAATGCCTTGACGATGTTTCCCGTACTTTGGTATTTTGGTCGCTTATCGCTGATATCACCGCTGAGCAATCTGATGTCGCTTTGGATGGTATCACTCGTGTTTTACCTGTGTACGATCTGTGTGGTGCTTGCGTTTGTCTGGTTGCCAGCTGCAGAGTTCATTGCGATCCCTATAAGTCTTGGAGTAAGGTACATCAACAGGATTGCTTCGATTTCCGCTCGTATACCATATGCAGTATTGGATCTTAAAAATCCGTTTATATTTATCTGGATCATATTTATAGCTTTTTTATCACTGCTATGTATTTTTAACAGAAAGAACATGAGGCTAGCCCGGGTAGCTGCTCTGTTGGCGGCAACAACATTCGGCTGTTCCGTCATTTTGTCGGAGCTGGATATGCTTGACGGCGATATGACGATAGCGTTACTCGATGTAGGACAGGGGCAGTCTATCGTGGCCATGTCGGGCGCATACACCGTGATGATCGATTGCGGAGGGAACAGGTATCCAGGTGCTGGAAATATTGCCGCAGAATATTTGCTCAACAAGAACAGGCAAAAAATCGATATGATAATACTTACTCATACTCACAGCGACCATATAAACGGAATCAAAGAGTTATCGGAAAACGTTGATATAGAGTATGCTGCCATACCGGCAACGATAGCATCTCAGGAGACAGCAAACACTTTGGCGGAATACGGTATAAAGGTTCTTGCAGTTGATGACAATTACCTGATAGATATGGCGGGATGCAGCATAAAGGTCTTTCGGCCGATCGTCAAGAAAAGCAATGAAGAGGAAACAATGTGTGTAATGCTGTCTGCGGGTGAGTTCAATGCATTGGTTACCGGTGATGCTGCTTTTATATCGGAAAGGATCCTGACCGAAAGGGAAGAGTTGCCCGACATAGAGCTTCTCGTTGCGGGACATCACGGTTCAAGAAAATCTACAGGCGATGTTCTCCTTGACGCAGCCAGACCCGAGGTGGCAGTGATCTCATCGGGAGAAAACAGCTATGGGCACCCTTCCGAAGAAACTCTGGGAAGATTGAAAGCTAGGGGAATTGATATCTATCGGACCGACAAACAGGGTACAGTGGAAATTAGAGTGAAAAGCTGAAGGTGATATTGATGGCATCTAAAAATGATACCGAAAGCGGATTCAGGTTATTGAAGTCCGATATAAAGAACGGCGAAATAAAGAGTATTTATGTTTTTCATGGTGAGGAGAAATACCTTCTTGAGCACTACCTCAGTCAAATCAAGTCAATGCTGGTCGCTCCCGAAATGGAGCAATTCAACTATACTCTCTTTGACGGAAGCGATATGAGCCTGGATTCGCTGCAGGACGCGGTGGAATCCTTGCCCGTATTTTCCGAACGAAAGCTGGTCGTTGTGCGTGATTATGATATCTTCCGTTCAAATGGATCGGGGCTTGAAGACCTGGAAGCGATGGTTTCAGATTTGCCGCAAACGACTTGTCTCATATTCGTATATGATGTACTGGAATTCAAACCCAAAGCAAATACCAGGCTCTATAAATCCATTGTCAGGGCGGGCCGGATCGTGGAGTTTTCGGTCCAGCACGACACGGAACTGATTTCCTGGCTAAAAAGACACTTTCATGCACTAAAAAAAGAGATCGATACTTCGGATGCGATGTATATGCTCCATGTGTGCGGTAAATACATGTACAAGCTCAGGCTGGAGATCGAAAAGGTCGCAGCATATGCACGCGGAGCCAGGATCACAAAATCAGACATCGATGCGGTCTGCATGCCCGTTCTGGATGCGGTCATATATAATATGACTGATGCCGTTGTGGAACAGCGTTATTCGGAAGCGATCGCACTGATGCGGGACCTCATCAGGATGAAGAATGACCCGACGCTCATACTTGCGGCGTTGGGGAAACAGCTGAGAAGGCTATTCTATACGCAAAAAATCATGAGAAGCGGGAATCCGGAAAGCTTTATAAGGAACCAACTGGATATAAAGTATCCTTTTCTTGTCTCAAAGACAGTCGGTTCTGCCAGGAGACTTTCCGAAAAGTGGTGTGCAGAGGCTCTGAAACTGTGTGCCGAATGCGATCATAAAATGAAGACTTCGGGCGGGGACAGGGAAGTGCTCCTCGAACTGTTGCTGCTAAATCTGAGCAGTCTGCATGAGCAGCAGGCAGGCTGATATCGATTATAAACGATTGGTGACAGGAACCTGATCATGATAAGAGAAAAGCAGAAAATTAAAGAAATTATAATAGTCGAAGGCAAGTACGACAAGAACACCGTCTCCCAGGTAGTGGACACGCTTGTTATTGAAACTTCAGGATTCCGGCTTTTTTCGGACAGAGTGAAAATGGATCTGATCAAAGAGCTGGCAAGAGCAAGGGGTATCATCATACTCACGGACAGCGATTCGGCTGGATTCCTGATAAGGAATCACATAAAAGGCTGCGTCGCGCCTGAACTGATAAAACATGCATATATCCCGGATATTTACGGCAAAGAAAAGAGAAAGGCCGTGCCATCCAGGGAAGGAAAGCTCGGCGTGGAAGGAATGCCGCCGGAAGTGATACTTAATGCACTGAGGCGTGCGGGTGCGACCTTTTTGAGTCCGGACGGATCGAGAGAAAGTAAAGTGACATACGGAGAGAACTCCGGAACAATAAGCAGCAGACAGAGCAAATCCGGATGCGGATCCGCCGACACGTCACTATCGGGGCCGGACAGGCAAATATCAGTTACGGACCTTTACAGTGCGGGCCTGACAGGCCGGGCAGGAAGCTCTGAGAGAAGGAAGAAACTGTTGCAGGCATTGAATTTCCCGGAAAAGATGACATCCGGGGCACTCCTTGACGTGTTGAATGTAATTTTCACAAAGGAGTCTTTTGATAAGTATATTTCGGATCTGTTCAGTGATTCCGGGGATGCGGACCCGAAAGAAGACGAATGAGTTCCGGCAACAGCATTGGTAATTACTTTTTACAAGTAAGTATGAAGATTTGAGATAAGTATGAAGATTTGAGAGTATGATAAGATTTACAGTATATGAAAATTTATGAGTAGTATAGATTGAGTAGTATAGATATTGTACTGTGTGCAGACATAAATCAGTGAAGCAAATTAATGCATTCAAAAAGGTGTGCATTTGGTCATCGAACCATCTGCACACCTTTTTTTCGCTTTATTGAACTAGCTCAAAACTCTGCCCGCGCCCACATAATTGCGTGAATAATAGGACTCGGAAAGCGAATTGATCGATACCGGCTTACCGGGTTTGACAGCGTGGATGAACTTGTTGCTGCCGATATAAATGCCGACATGACTTGCAGTTTTTGCGCTGCCGTCGTTAAAGAATACAAGATCGCCGGGCAGCAGTTCGTTCTTTGAAATGAGCTTTACCTTGGTCATCTGGTTGCTTGCACCGGGATTGAGAGTATATCCGAAGTTTTTGAATACATAGTAGACAAATCCCGAACAGTCGAATCCTGTCTTGGGTGAGCGACCGCCATAGGCATATTTGACACCTAGCAATTGCCTGGCAAATTCAACGATTTCGCTTCGCAAATCACTTTGGGTTTCAGCATCGGCAGATACTTCGGTGTCGACCGCTTCGGATTCGGAAGGGGCAGTGGATTCGGAGGCCCGGTTTTGTGAGGCAGCCTGTGACTGATGTTTCTCGATGACAAAGTAATCGGGATGTATGTAACCGACTGTATTGCCGTACTTTACCTTGTACCATCCGGCTTCAACACCGATAGCTTTAACATGGGTGCCTTTACGAAGCTGAAGCAGGACGGTACTTGAAGTGTCCGGCTTGCTGCGCACATTGACAACAGATCCTGTCACGGTGCCGTCTATGGGATCTTCCGAAAAGTCCTCGGAACTGTCTGTCCTGATATATTCCGCGGACATATAACCTTCTTCGTAATCGTAGTTGACGCGATACCAATCACCGTTCTTTTCAAGGATTATAACTTTTGCCCCACGCTTGGCAACGGCGACGATCTTGGATGAGGTGGAGTTGGATGAACGCATGTTC